>NZ_JBEXLC010000102.1:0-32918 GCF_040609795.1 Nocardia sp. NPDC004604 | reverse complement strand
GTCACCGGGGGCGAGCGGCGGCGGCGCCTTGTCCGGCGGGACCGGTTCATTGCTGAAGGTCAGTCGGTCCATGAACGCCGTCACTTCGTCCGGGGTGGACGGGAAATCCTTCTCGTTCATCACCGGTTCTCCTGTTCCCACTCCTCGAACATTTTCAGTTCGTCGGCGCGCATCTCGCGGGCGCCGATGATCAGCCAGGTCCACTGGTCCTGCTGGCGCGTCGCCACGATCAACGGCCGCCCGGCGCCGGTGCGACCCCAGACCGACAACACCGTGACGTTCCCGTCATCGGCGATCCGCGGCCACCGCCGAGCGCCTTCGAGGACTTGGCGTACTTCTCGGGGTCCGATGCCGATCAGGTGCGCGAACGCCCAGTCCGGCCACTCGAACCCCATGACCACATACTACGCGCATAGTAACAAACCGATCGGTCCTGTCTACCACTTGTTGACAGGTAGGATTTTTCCTACCTATATTCGGGACCATGAACATCACCCATGCGAAGGTCGTTACCGTGCCCGTCTCCGACCAGGAGCGAGCCAAGGATTTCTATGTCACCACGCTCGGATTCGAGTTGCTTGTCGATCAGCAGATGGGGCCGGTGCGCTGGCTGCAGGTCGCACCCGAGGGCGCCCAGACCGCGTTCACGCTGGCCAGTGCGGAACAGGGTTTCACGCCGGGCAGTTCGAGCGGTGTCATTCTCGAAACCGCGGACCTCGACGCGGACTGCGCGATGCTGGCAAAGGCCGGTGCGCAGGTCGAGGGTCCCACCGAGCTGCCATGGGGTCGCCAGGCCACGCTGACCGATCCCGACGGCAACCGATTCGTGCTGGCCGCCGCGGGCCGGTGACCACGATGGCGGTCGAGGCGCCCGATGGCCGGGTCTTCGCGGCACTGGCCAGCCCGGTTCGGCGCGAGGTGTTGCGGCTGCTGCGCGATGGCGGACCGCAGCCGGTGACGGACCTGGCCGCGCACTTCGAGATGGCGCGGCCGAGCTTCTCCGAACATCTGCGGGTGCTGCGAGAGGCGGAATTGGTCAGCGAGAACAAGGTCGGGCGACAACGGCTGTATCGACTGGAGGCAGCCCCGCTGTACGAGATCCAGGAATGGCTGCACCCGTTCGAGCGGTTCTGGCGCGAGAAGTTGGCCGGGCTGCGTGACCTGCTGGACGCCATGGAGGAGGAATGACCATGACCGACGATCCGTCCACCATCCACGTGGATCAGTTTCTCGCGCACAGTCCGGGCAAGGTGTGGCGCGCACTGACCGAACCGAAGTTGCTCGCACGGTGGTTCATGCCAGCCGATTTTCGGCTCGAGGTCGGGCACCGTTACACCATTGATGCGAAAGCCATTCCGGCGACCGGCTTTTCCGGTGTGATCGCGGCCGAGGTGCTGGCCTTCGAGCTGGAGCGGATGCTGCGCGTCGGCTGGCGCGACGCCGACCCGACCGCCGAACACGGCGCCGATTGGACGATCACCTGGACCCTGCGGCCCGAAGGCAAGGGCACCCGATTGTTCCTGGAGCACGCCGGTTTCGATCCGGACAACCCGCTCCAGCAAAGGGCACGCTCGATCATGGAGGCCGGATGGCGCTCGCACGTCATGCGCAGCATCGAGGAAGTGCTGCGCGATGCCACCCTCGGATCCGGTGGGTCACCTATTCGGTGAACGATCAGGCTGGTTCCGCCGTCACGATGATGGTGGTCCAGCCACCGAGATGGATGCGGTCTCCGCTCGCCAGCGGGGCCGCCACATTGGCCGGAATCAGGTCCTCACTGCCATTGAGGCTGGTGCCATTGGTGGAGCCGAGGTCGGTGATGCTGATGCCGTCCTCGACGATGTGAATGGTGGCGTGCGCGCGTGAGACTCCGGCGTCGGCCGGGGCGATGCCCAGATCGATTTCGGGTTGCAGGCCCTGGGAGACGCTGTGCTTGCCGATCAGGATATCGGTGCCGCGCAAGGTGATTCGGCGCTCGGGATAGAACGCCGGGAATTCGACCTGATCGGCATCGGGGCCCTTGTGGGCCTGCACCCGGTCGTAGAATTCACGATCGGCGGTAATGGTGGCGACCCACGTCAGCACACCCGATGCGGCGGAAACCGCTGTCGCAGTGACGGTTTCGGTGGGCGCGGACGCCGGAGTCCACGCCGCCGGAGTCGGCAGCGCCGAATCATGCCCGCACACTTCACAGAATCGGCCGCTGCTCGGCGCCCCACAGGACGGGCACAGTGCGACCGCCATCGTCGGCGCGGGCGCCCCGATCGGCGAACCGCAGACATCGCAATAATCCATTGCGACGGACTGATGCCCGTCCGGACAGGTGGCAATCGCCATTACCCCTCCTTGCGTACCCGCGCCGTCTTGGTAGAGCGTGCGTCCAACGCCATTTCGTCGGCGGCTTCGACCTTGGCGCGCAACCGCACGGTGCCATTGCGCTCGTCCACCTCGACCACCCCGCGCAACAGTTTCGCCGTGCCCTCATTGCCGGATTCGGCCGCCAGCTCCACCGCGCGCCGCAGTTTCGCCGTCGCGGTTTCCGCATCGCCGTTCTTGCGCGCGCTCAAGCCCTCCTGCACGACCTGCGCGAGTTCGGCCTGCCCGGTGTAATGCGCTACGCGCCTGCTGATTCGGGCCGACAGCTCGGTCTCGGTGGTCCACACCGCACGGACCAGGCCCTGCCCGACCACCTCCTCGCCCGCGACCACACTGACCCTGGCCGCGAGCTTCTCCCGCCCCGGCGCGGCAGGCTCGACCCGCACCTGCACGTGGTAGTCGCGGTCCTCCGCAGCCCAGGCCCCGAGCGGGTACTCCCCCAGCTGCGGTCCCGAATCGGCGCGCCGCGCGGTCAGATCCTCGATTGTCGGCGCGACCTGTTTGACGAACCGAACGCTGGCCCCCGCAGGTGTCCACAGCCGCAATGTCAGTTCCGGAATCGCCTTGGCCATCGAGGTCTGCATCATGGCGGCGAAGTCCGCGGCCAGGTTCGCCGGATTCGCGACGATATCGACGCTGCCGTGCAATGCCGACGCGATGGCGCGCAATTCGTCCACCCGCCAATCGGTTCCGACGCCGCGGCAATCGCAGGTGAATACCCCCTCGGACTGTTTGATCTCGGCGGCAAGGGCCTCGGGTTCCTCGTGCTCGTTCTTGCCGTCGGTGAGCAGGATGGCGTGCACCATCGCGCCGGGGTGTTTCTTGGCCAGCTGGCGGGTGAGTCCCAGCCAGGTGCCCATGGCGGTGCCGCCGTTGGGGCGCAACTTGTCCAGCGCGCGGCGAGCCGCGGCCCTGGTGTCGCGGTTGGCTGGCACCGATGGTTTATCGCTCGGATAGGTCAATCGCGCCAGGGAGGTGCCCTCGATGATCGCGAATCGGGTGCCGTCCTTCAGCACATCGAGAGCGGCCAGGGTGGCACGGCGCGCGCCCTCGAACTTCTTACCGGTGGCCATCGACCCGGAGCAGTCGATGATCAGCACCTCCAGCCGCTCCGGGGCCGGGCCGGCGGCCACGAAATCCGCGCCGGTCTCCACGGTGACCACCGCGTCCACCGTATCCGCGCCCTCGGCCAGATATTCGTTCTGATCGATCGCTACCGAAATACCCTTATCCGCCATGGAACTCACTGTGCTTCTCCTGCGTCCATCGATGGCCCGATCGGCACCAGCGCGACAGTGATGTTGTCGCTCCCCCCGGACCGTAGAGCAAATTCGATGAGTCCACGCGCCGCCTCCCCGCGTGGTACCCCGTTGACCATCCGCGCCAGCTCCGCCGGATCGGATAGGTAGTTCCAGAGTCCGTCACTGCACAGCAGCAGTACTCCGGGGCCGGTGGTGTGGAAGGTTTGCACACATCTGTCCGACCATGGTCTGTCCTCGCTGTCGGCACCGAGCCAGCGCAGCAGTGTGTGCGCTCGCGGATCCCGCATTGCGGACTCCTCGTCCATCGCACCGGCGTCCACCAGCGCCTGCGCCCACGAATCGTCCACGCTCAAGCGCCGCGACGGCGCATTTCCACCCGCGATCGGTTCGATGCCGTCGCCGCGCAACCAATATGCCCGGCTGTCACCGACATTCACGACGGTGATCTCCACGCCGTCGCCCCCGTATCCGCGCACGATGGCCGAAACATAGGTGCATGACGGGGCATGGCCGTCGTGCATCGCGATATCACGGACCGCCTGCGCCGCCGCCGTGAGCCCGGCCATCACAACCGCGGTGCCGGACCGTGCTTCCGCCAATGCGGTGAGGCAGGCATCGACACCCGCGCGTGCCGCCGCACCGGCGGCCGCCTGCGGATCCTCCGAGGTGGAGACCCCGTCGCTGACCGCGACGACCGTGGCGATGGGTCGCTTGTCCCCGCGCTCGACCACCGCGGCCGCGACCGCATCCTCGTTGCGCGCGTGCGCGATACCGCGATCGGTCGCGACATAGACCGCGCCTAAATCGGCCTCGAACCGGTCCGGCTCCGGACGCAACTGTCCACAGCCGCGGCAATAGCCGTCGACGTCGTAGCTGGTGCCGCCGCAGCCCTCACAACTGGGCGTCGCATCTGGATCCGACCGCGGCAGCGCGATCCGGAGCGCGCCGAGTTCTCGTCCGCACGCCTCGCAGAACCGGTCGGCCACCCCAACTCGCGCTGCGCATTCCGGGCACCGCTGTAATACCGCGGTGCTGGGCTCTAGCCCGCCCAGCTCCCGGCCACCACCCCCCATCGAGTCGCTCCGCGACGCTGGATTCATCATAAGGTTGTCCTGGGCCGGATCGCATTGGCCCGATCGACCAGCTCGAATCGTGTCCACATATCGTCGGTTTCGCGGGCGAGATCGCGATAACAACGCTCCAAACCGGTCCGTACTCCGTCCTGATCGAGGTTCGCGCCGAGCAGCGCGCCATGTGTTGTCGGTGCCTTGCCTGCACGCAGCCACTCGAGCGCGGCATCGAGCACACGTATCCGCACGTGTGCGCCACGGCTTTTCGAGTCGATGCGCAGGGCCTCGACCCGTCCGCCCGCATCCCGCAGGATCGGTTCGGACAGATCGTCGGGTGTGCGATCGGCCAGCATTGTCTGCACGGCGGTCAGCCGGGCTTCGGTGTAGAGCGCCGAGGCCGAATCCACCTGATCCAGGACGGTCACCGCGCCATCGCGATTACCGTCCTCGCTGCGCAGCCGGGCCAGACCGAAGGCCGCGCTGACGTAGTTGTGGTCGGTGCGCCAGACGGTGTCGTAGTAGTGCGCGGCCTGTCGTCTATCCGGTTGTGCACCCGCCAATTCGGCGACGGCGGCCTGGGCCAGTTTCGGTGCGGCCTCACCGGGTAATGCAGCGTATACGGCATCGAATTCGGCGTAGGCGGCATCGAAGTCGCCCGCGAGCAATTCGGCTTGGCCGCGATACCAGGCGAGCCGCCAGTCACCGGGCAGGGTATCGGCCAGTTCGTCGATACGACGCAGCGCATCGGCCGGATCGCCGACCTCGAGCGCGGCACGCACCAGCCGCAGTGGAATCTCGACCGAAGCAGACGCACTGCGTGTCGTGAGCACCGAGCGCAGCCCGGCCTCGAACGCGTGCTCCAGTTCGCTCGGCGTGGTCCCGCCGGTGGTCGCCAGCAACGCCGAGCCGCTGTCGTTCGGATCGATCAGCGGAACCGGAAGTGCCGCAACAATATTGGCCGGTGTCGGTGCATCCGACACACCGAAGACACCGCGCGGCGGCCCGAAGTACGCGGACATACCCGGACGCGGTACGCCGTCATCGGTGCTCAGCACCTCGCGCAGAACTCCGGTCAGCTGATCGGCCATCTCCTCCATCGAGGCGAATCGCGCCTCCGGATCGACACCGGTGGCACGCAGGATGAATCGGTGCAGCGAATCATATTTCGCCAGTAGCGGTTCGGCCTCCGGCCCGGGCAGTGCGCCGAAATGTCCGCCCTGCTGTGGCACATTCATCATCAGCACCGCGAGTGTGCGGCCAACCGTGTACACCTCGGTGGCGATGGTCGGCCCGGTTTCGGAGATCTCCGGTGCCTGATAGCCGATCGTTCCGTAGATAGGGCTGTCCTGATCGTCCATGGCGATCACCGCGCCCATATCGATGAGTTTGAGTTGCTCATCGGTCTGCATCACGTTGTCGGGCTTGAAATCACAGTAGGCGAGGCCGAGCGAGTGCAGATAACCCAGGGCGGGCAGTAACTCCAGGATGTAGGCAATGGCCTGGGGTGGCGGCAGGTAGCTGCCGTCGCCGTCGCGGCGGGTGCGCAGGATCTGTTTGAGCGAAGTGCCGCCGACGTACTCCATCACGATGTAGCCGACGGTCACATCGTCGGCGCCGCGGTGTTCGACGAAGTTGTAGATCTTGACAATGCTCGGGTGCTCGACCTCGGCCAGGAACCGCGTCTCGGCGACCGCTGCCGCCATCGCGTCCGGATCTCCGGAATTCAGTAGGCCTTTCAGCACCACCCAGCGAGCACTGACATTGCGGTCGGTGGCCAGATAGATCCAGCCGAGTCCGCCGTGCGCCAGACAGCCGACAACGTCGTACTGCCCGCCGACCAGATCACCCTTGCTCAGCTTCGGCGTGAAGGAGAACCGGGTGCCGCAGTTCGGGCAGAAGCCCTCGGAGCGACCGGGTGCACCGTCGTGGCCGCGCCCGACGGGCCGTTCGCATTTGCCGCAGAACCGTTTTCCCTCGGCGACCTGTGGATCGGCCATGACCGCGGTGGCCGGATCGATGCGCGGCATCCGCGGCACATCCACCATGCCCGCACCGAGCCGACCGCGCGCGCTGGATTTCGATGACGACCGGCCGGTGCGCACCGAGCGCCCGGAGGCGCGGGTGCTCGCCGAGCGGGTCGACAGACTCGACAGCGCGGACGTCGCAGGTGCGGCCCCGCAGGTATCGCAGTAGCCACCGACGATCGTTCCGCCGCAGCCCGCCTCGGCGCAAACCTGCCCCTCGCTCGAACCTTGTTGCACCACAGCGGTTTCCGCTGCGGCCATGGCAGGTGCGGTGCCGCACGTATCGCAGTACCCGTCGACGATGATTCCACCACATCCGGGCTCGGCGCACATCTGTCCAGCACTCGAATTCCCATGTACCACCGGCATTTCCGCTGAGACCGTGGTGGCCACGGCAGGTGTGGTGCCGCAGACCGCGCAGTATCCGTCTTCGATGGTGCCGCCGCATCCCGGCTCATTACAGGTCATCTGCCCCGCCCCGATTTCTCCCCGACGATCTGCTGGAAGTCGGCGACCGCCCGGGTGACGGCCGCCAGATCACACGGCCTACGGGTGAGCAGGCCCGCCGCGATCTGACCGGCGGCCAGCACGTCTCGATCCTCGCTGACACCTAGTCGGGCCGCCTTCGCCTGATAGGCGGCCAGCCGCCCGCGCAATTCGATGCGTCGATCCAGCAGTCCCTGGGCCAATTCTTCGGCGGTGGCCGCCCCGGCGGTCGCGTCCGCAATCCGGACGCGCAAACGCACCAGGTCCGCGGCTGCTGCCTGAGTCGCCGCCAGCGCATCCAATTGCGCGCCGAGTGTCGCGGAGTCGTCGGTGTGCACCGGCAGCGGGCCCGCCAGAATCTTCGCTTCCACCTGCGCCCTGGCCGCCGCTGCCCGGGTCCGGGTGTCGCACAGCACCGTCAAGCGCCTGCGCGTTTCGGCAATGGCCCCGGCCCAATCCGCCACCACCGCATCGAGTTCGGCGAGGATCGCTGCCACGCGCCGCAACTCGTCCGACAACTCGGCAATGCGTGCGTCGATCTCCGATACCGTCAGCGCGAGCGGATCGGTCGCCGAGCGGCTCAACAGCGCGGCGATACCTTCGCCGATCGCGCCCAGTTCGGTCGTCCCGCCTCCGGCGGCACGCGCCCTGTCCACCGTGTCCTGCAGTGGCGCCAGGCCCGACATGACCCGGGTGTTCACCGCATCGACCGCGTCGAAGAATTCGGCGATCTCCGGGAAGGTGGCCCGCATGCGATCCACGGTATCTGCGAGTCCGACGAACAGGACCTCTTCCGCCGGTCCGGTGAGCGAACGTTGCGCCATCGGTATCGGCGTGCGCGAGGCCTCAAAAGGCCGCCCGCGCAAGAGCCGGGTGAGTTCGGCACGTTCGCTGTCATCGAGCCGAGAACGAGTGCCGCGCACCTGCTCGGCCGCATCCAGAATGCCCTCGAGGCGGCCGTAGTCCGCCCACATCAGCGCGAGTGCGGCCCGGACCGGCTGCCAGCGTTGCGCGGTCAGTCCGGTCGGCGGATAGCGCTGCAGCAGCGTGTGTCCCGGATGTCGGTCCAGTTCCAACAGGGTGGCGGTGATGGCGTCGAATTCCGTTGCGCGTGCGGCCAATTCATCGTCGATCTCGGCGAGCGTAAGTAACTGCATGGTCGCCGGTCTCACTCTTTGTACCGGAGATCCGGTGGTCCCGGCGATGGTCCGAGCGCGCCGAGTCTGGCGTTGTAGATCTGCTGCCAGGTGCCGTCGGCACGGATGCGTTCGAGTACGCCATTGACGAAGCGCACCAGCCCCGGATTGCCCTGTGCGATACCGACCGCATAGGCGCCGGTGCCGATGACCTCGCCGACGATCTCCAGATTCCGATCCTGGGCCACCAGCCCGACCAGGATCGGATCGTCGGCGCTGATCGCGTCCACATGGCCCTGCTGCAATGCCGCCAGGCAGTCGGTCCAATTGGATGCGCCGAGGACGGTCGGCCGCTTCGGCAGGCTGAACAGCGGTCCCGGCGAAGTGGTCCCGCGAGTGACACATACCCGTTTGCCACCCAGATCCGCGCCGGAGCGGATACCCGAGTTTCGCGCGGCGAGAATGCGTTGGGTCGCACGGTAATACACACCGGAGAAGTCGACGTCGCGCCGTCGCTCGCAGGTTGCCGAGAACGTGCGCACGATCAGGTCGACCTGCTTGTTCTGCAGCGCCGGAATTCGCTCGGCGGCGGTGACCGAACGCAATTCGATCTTGTCCGGATCGCCGAACAGCGCCTTGGCGATCTCCCGCGCGATATCGATATCGAAGCCCTCGAGCTGACCGGTGGTGGGGTTGCGGAAGCCGAATAGATACGTGTTCTGATCGACGCCGACCCGCAACTTGCCATTGGCGGCAATGGCCGCCATGGGCGAACCCGGCGGCATCGCACCCGGACTCGGCAGCGGACCGGGACGCAGGGTGAGCTCGGGGTCGCCGCAATTGCCGCTGGTCTCGGACTGCGCCGGCGTGGTGATCTCGGTGAGGTCGGGCTGTGGGTCGACCGCGCCCACCTTCGTGCTTCCGGGGACCGGGGTGCTGGAACCGCACGCGCTCACCAGTGCGCTCGTACCGACCAGGGTCGCGGCCACTATCAGCCGCGCCCTCGCAAAACCCTTCCGCTGCAATAGAACTCGCCGCCTCACAAGAACTCCTTCAGCCGCGGCCACAGCCCGGTGACTACCGCGGCGGCGGCGAACAGCAGTAATACCAGCGTCCCCGCGGGGCTGAGCGCCAATGCCGCACCCGCCGAGTCGACTCCGTCGCGCAACTGCTGGCGCTGCTGACCGAGGTTGTCGCGCAATGTCACATCCAACTGCGCGAACAGCGTCGCCGAATTCTCCGCGCCGGTGCCGATCGCCTGCGCGACGGCCGCCGGATAGTTCGCCGCCTCGTAGGCCTCACGCTGTTTGGCATGTCCGGCGGTCCAGCCCAATAGACTCCGCGAAGCCTCGGAATCGGATCCGGTCACGGTCGCCAAACGATCGGACAGTTCAGTGGTGTGCTTGCGGAAATCTGTTTCGCTGACGGTGATATCGCCCCGGGTGATCAACGCCAGGGTTTCATCGGTGCGTGCCTGCTGGGCCAGGATCCTGGCCTGGGTGAGGGTCTCGAAGCGGCTGGTCGCCCCGGATTTGCCAGTGTCGAGTGCGGCCGAGGCGATGCTCGTCGCACCAACGATCCACAACAGCGTCACGGCGGTCGCCCCCGCGGCGACCGCGACACCCATATTCATCCGGCGATTGGTGCGGCGCAGCAACACCAGAGTGCCGACGCCACAACTGATCAGCACCAGCACCAACAGCACGATGCTCGTCCACGGCAGCGCGCCGACATCGTGTTGATCGTGGCGCAACGCCGCGAGTCGGTCCTTGCTGAGCTTTTCGGCGTTGGGCAGCAACGAGTTCTGCATCACCAGCGATGCCTCGTGCAGATACGACGATCCGACCGGGAAGCCCTGCCGGTTATTCGCCCGTGCCGCTTCGACCAGGCCGGTGTAGGCGGGCAGGTCGGCGGTGATCTGCGCGACGATCATTCGGGTCCGCTCATCGGCAGCACCCGTCGTGGCCTCCGCGAGCGCGGCAGCCGCATCCGCGAGCGCCTGCTGATATTGCCCGCGCACCTGCGGTGATTCGATGCCGCCGGACAGGAACGCCGTGGCCGCCGACGCGTCGGCGGCCGAGAGCGCGACGTACAAGGTCTGTGCGGCGTAGGCGAGCGGTTCGGTGCGCTCCAATACCGCATCGCGTCGGGCGATCTTGCCGCTCAATTGATCAGCCGAGGTCGATCCGGCGAGCAGACACAACACCACGGACACGACGGCCACCGCGCCGATCGCGCCCGGAGTTGTCCCGGCGAAGCGCCGTAACCACGCACCCCCGCTGCGCATGGTTGCCGGAAGGCGAATCTCCAACACCGTCCCCCTTCGTCCAACCGGCCGGTGTCCCGATCGCGATAGTACGGCAGGGAATTCGGATTTGCCGCCCATTGCACTGGCGGCACCGAATTCGGAAGCTACGGTGCCGAATCCGAGGCCACGTCGAGCAACGGTGCGAGATTCGGCGTCCAGCGCGGATATTGGTTGCGTACGTCACCGAAGGACTTCGCCGGTTTGCCGAGTGACAGGCCTGCCGACCGGTCGGCAGGCATTTCGCGTTGCGGTGAATCCACCGAGCGCACCAATCCGGTGTGCAGACTGCGGTGTTCGAGTGCCGCGCTGCGGCCGGTCACCCCGATGGCGCCGATAAAGGTGCCCGAGGCGTCGCGCGCCGCCGAGGCCACGCAGCCGTTTGCTCGCCCCAGCAGCCGGTGCCCACGACCTCGGGCCCAGGTGCCGCCGATCGGCCGGCGTGCCCGCTCGTATTCGCGCGGGCCGTGCGCGCGGGCACCGACCGACAGCCGCTGCCACGACGGTGCGGGTAGTTCGGTGATCAGCTCATCGGCGCGGATGACACAGTTCGTGCGGGTGCTCACCTGCTGATCGCAGCACGTGGCCAGCACTAGAACACATCACGTTTCTCCAGTCATTCACGCAGGTAACCGGCTGGCCCGAAATGCTAGATTCACAATGTGAACCAGTGCGCTGCGGCGATCGATCCTGGTCGCGGACCTCAATAGTCCGCACGAATGCAGCGCGGTGACACGGTCATGCTGAGCGGGTCGGCAAAGGCCTAGATGGGGATTCGACTCCGACGGCGGTCTGCGCACGAGTCTGCTCCATCGAGAAGGAAAAGTTCGGAACCTAGTCGCCGACGAGGATGCCGGCACCGGCATAGTTCCTGTCCAGAACGCCCTGGGTTAGCGGGCGCTGAGAGTCGAAGGTTCGCTCATGCCACAATCCATGCGCGCGCTCGTAGCCGGAAAGGTTGGCGAGCCAACCGATGTCCTGCGGCTGGAATCCCGGCCAGTTCCCACGCCAGCGGCCGGTCAGGCGTTGATCCGCGTGAAAGCGACTCCAATCCACGCCAGCGATCTGCACGTGCTGCGTGGCCGATACGGTTTCTCCCCCGAGTTTCCCACTGTGGTGGGGCTGGAATGCGTGGGCCGAATCGAGGCCCTGGGTCCGGATACCGAGGGGCTGAAGATCGGCGAGCGCGTGATAACCGTCGGTGTGACCGGCACTTGGCAGGAATACCTTGCTGCCGATACACGACGGCTCCTGCCAGTTCCCGATCATCTGAGCGACTCCAGTGCCTGCCAACTCGCCGTCAACCCGTTGACCGCGCTGCTACTGGTGACTCACGAACTCGGCGTACAGCCGGGTGAATGGATGTTGCAGACGGCCGCGGGCTCCACCGTCGGCCGGCTCGTCATCCAACTGGCCAGGCATCTAGGCATTCGGACGATCAATGTCGTGCGGCGGCGCGATGCCGTCGAGGAGATCAAGACGCTTGGTGGTGACGAGGTCATTTGCACCGAGGACGAGGATCTGATGCAGCGTGTGGCCGAAATAGCAGGACCGGCTGGCGTGCTCGAGGCCATCGACTGCGTCTCAGGAGACGTGGGTGCCCGGGTATCCCAGGCATTGGCTCCTGGAGGAGAGGTCGTAGTTTACGGCGCACTCTCTACCCATCGGCAGGCTGACCCCGCAGCGCTGACGATCCCGCTGCTGGCACGCTCGATTATCTACGAAACCAAAG
The DNA here is from genome assembly GCF_040609795.1 of Nocardia sp. NPDC004604. NCBI lineage: Bacteria > Bacillati > Actinomycetota > Actinomycetes > Mycobacteriales > Nocardiaceae > Nocardia > Nocardia sp. NPDC004604. Next base: position 20,527 of record NZ_JBEXLC010000102.1, on the reverse strand, counting down.
TGGTCCGTGGCTTCTGGCTGTACCGCTGGTTCAGCGCTACCTCACCTCAGGATGCGCTGCGCGTGCTCTCCCAGGTTCGCGGTCTCGTCGCTGATGAAGTGCTGAGCATCCCCCAAGGCCGGCCGTTTCCGCTCGAACACTTCACTGAAGCCATCTCGCTCGCCGAAACACCCGCACACGGCCCCAAACCACTCTTCGTCTTCGAAGAGGGCCGCGGCAAAGGCAACGGGTAGAACGCCATCCAGAGCAGGTACGTCCACCTGTGCTGGCATGGATGCGAGGACACCCTAGGCGTCGGCCAGCGGAAGACTCGGGTAGCTGGGATGGCCCGGGTCGGTCGGCAGCAGCTCGGCGATGGCTGGATCCTGTTCGTCAGACCTTCTTCGACGCGGGTTCCTTGTCGATATAGCGGCTCATTGCCCAGCTCAGTCCGCGCATGGCGAGGTTGTAGGAGGGCGGGAAGTAGCGCTGCGCGAGATAGCCGACGCGGATATCGGGCGAGGTGAAGACCATGTACCGATCGCGCTCGACCCCTCGCACGACCGATCGGGCGGCCTGCTCCGGAGTGACCGCGTGCCGCATGAACAGCGCGACGCCCTTCTGCACCGCCGCCGCCTGCCGGTCGATGCCCGCGATATCGACGCTGTCCACCATCGGTGTCGCCATCGCACCGGGGCAGACCAGGCTGACGCCGATCCGGTGCCGACGCAGATCGAAGCGCAGCACCTCCGAAACGCCGCGCAAGCCGAATTTGCCCGCGCTGTAGGGGGCATGCCACGGCAGCCCGAAAAGTCCGGCGGCCGAGGCAACATTCACCAGATGCCCGCCGCGACCGGCTTCGATCATCGGTGGTACGAACTCCTCGATCACATGGATGGGACCCATCAGATCGATATCGATGGTGCGCCGCCACTGCTTGTGCGTGAGCCGATCGACCGTGCCCCAGGTGGCAATGCCCGCCACATTCATCACGATGTCGACGCTGTCGACCTCGGCATGCGCCTTCGCGGCCAGGGCGACCACCGCGTCGTAATCGCTGACATCGGCGCGTTCGGCAAGATGCACGACACCACCGGTCGCGCGCACATCGTCGGCAGTACGCTGCAAACCGATGCCATCGATATCGGTCAGGATTACCGACGCGCCCTTGGCGGCCACTGCCAGCGCCGTACTGCGCCCCAGCCCACTTGCCGCGCCGGTGACCAGACAGCTCTTGCCGTCGAACTTCGTCATGGACCAAGACGATAATCAATTATGAACACTGTTGTCTATAGATCCTGAACGCCGTCTCAGACGAACGAATCTTCCCGCCAAATCGCAAAACGTGATCGACACGTGACTAGCTGAACGATAGCTATCGACGATAGATAGCGTGCAGGCTGACCGCTGGAGCAGGTCCGGTGTCCGTACATCGCCTCGTCGTCCGAGCTGCCGGGCCGGTCGTGAAGGTGTTGGACTGAGCATTCGCGGAGGCTGGGCCACCCGAGATCCGGTCGTTATCCGTACTTCACGGCAGCGTCCATCGGGTCACGGCGCAACAACTCATCCCGCCCCGACGGCCCGATGCGGTAGCCGACCGAACGCCATCGCCGCCCGGTGATCCAGGTGCGCCAGGAATGTTCGAGCCGTCATCCCATGTTCCGCATACAGTTACATGTACAGGATCATCGGGAGGACCACATGGGGAACCTGTTCGGACGCACCGCGTCGATCAGCCTAGGGGGGTACGGGCGTGGCTGAAGGACGGGAAACAACAGCGCGCAGTTCGACACTCGCGGTATACCGCGATGCCTCGATCAGCACCACATCGGCGGTGCGGCCGATCATTTCCATCGCGCTGCTGCTGATGAGCGTCGCACTGGTCTACGAGGCCGGCCGCGCCACGCCCGGACAGGACCACGGCTGGTTCATCGCCATCTCCATCGCCGGACTCTTCGTAGTGCGCGGGCTGCATCTGCGCCGCCCGATCACGCTGCCACATTTCACCATCGCGGTCTTCGTCCTCGCGGCCGCCAATGCCGCCTATCGTGCTTCACATCCCGGCTTCGGGTTCGTCTTCCTGGCCGCGACCGGATTCATCCTGATGCTGCCGCAGGCGAGTCGGCCGCAGCCCGAGCAGTTGTACCGCGTGGCCGAACTCGTCGGACGGACCGAGCGCGATCCGCTCGCCGCATTCGCGCTGCACTCGTCGAAGTCCTATTACTTCAACACGAATTCGACTGCGGCGATCGGCTATCGGGCCCGCTTCGGTATCGCGGTTGTCGCCGGTGATCCGATCGGTGAACGGGATGCTTTCCCGGGACTGCTCTCGGATTTCTCCGAGTTCGCAGCGAATCACGGATGGCGGATCGCGGTGCTCGGTGCCAGTCCGGATCTGACGGAGCTGTGGCGATATCGGGCGATCGAGCACCGTGGGCTGCGCGCGATACCGGTCGGACGCGATGTGGTCATCGATGTGGGTACGTTCGCGATGGTCGGGCGGACCTTCCGGAACCTGCGCCAGGCCGTGAGTCGCACCCGCAATTTCGGCGTGACCACCGAGGTCATCAACGAGACCGACCTGACCGAACCGCTGCGGGCCGAAATGCTCGACATTGTCGATTCGTGGAAGACCGGTCGGCAGAATCGCGGCTTCTCGATGATCCTCGACCACCTGCTCGACGGCCGGAATCCGGGCATGCTGCTGGTGCTCGCCAGGGATGCGGACGGGCGCGTCGCGGGCTTCCAGCGCTACGGCGTCTCCGGACGCGGGCGCGAACTCAGCCTGGATGTGCCGTGGCGGCGCAAGGACGCCCCGAACGGACTGGACGAGCGGATGGTCATCGATCTCGTCGACCACGCTCGTGCACAGGGGATCGAGCGGATCTCATTGGCCTTCGCGCCGTTTCCCGAACTGTTCGCCGAGAAGGAGCGCTCACGGATCGGGAAGCTGATCTACGTGCTCGTGCATCTGGGCGATCCGCTGATCCGGCTGGAGTCGCTGTACCGGTTCCTGCGCAAGTTCCGTTCGATGTCGGATCAGCGATTCGTGCTCATCCGCTGGCGTGAGGTGCTGCTGGCGGCCGCGGCACTGCTGACCTTGGAGTTCGTGCCGCACCGCAAGCAGCACTAGTCGCGGACGGTAATGCCGATCGATCGGGCGAATTCGGGTGCCAGATCGAGCAACTGGAGCGGGGTGATGGTCGCGCCGCGCAGCGCGTCCAAGCCCTCGGCGATATTGAGGTGGGCGGCACCGCGCAGGTCGACCTGTTGCAGTCGGGCGCGGTTGATCAGCAGGCCCTCGATGGTGGTGCCGGGGAAGCTCAGCTTGGTCAGTTCGGCTTCACCGAAATCGGTGTGCCGCAGGACGCAATCGACGAATTGCACCTCGCGCAGTTTGGCTCTGCGGAAGTTCACCGAGTCGAATTTGCAGCCCTCGAACCGCACCCGACGCAAGTTTGCACCGCCCGCATCGACACCGGACAGCGCACCGGCGATCAGTTCGACGTCCTGCCAGGAGGTGTCGGACAGGTCGGTGCCGACCCAGCGCACATTGCGCTGCCAGACATCGGTGAATCGGGCGAAGCGCAGGCTGCCGCGGTTGATCGCGAGCGAGGTGAAGACGGTTTCGTTGAAGCGCCCGTTGCCGGCCTCGACGTCATCCATATCGGCACCGGTGACGTGCACACAGTCGTAGTCACCTTCGGGCTCGAGCGCCCCCTCGAGCGGCGTCAGGAAACGCGCATAGGGCAGATCTTCGAGCTGGTCGGGCACGGGTGACCTCCGGATTCGGCGACGATTGTCCCTGTTTACCAGTCGCGACCGACTAGGGCCCGATGCGTTCGAGCAGCCAGCGCGGGCCGACGGATTCGGCGCCGAGCGGTTCGAGTCGAGCGCGGAGTCCGCGGTCGGCGGTCACCACGGTGATCGGCCGGTCGCTGTCCTCATCGACCGCCGCCGCGACGACCTCGACGATCGCGTCATCTCCCGAACCCTGCGCGAGCACCACACGCAGACCTTCGAACTCCTCCGACGCCGCGGCCTTCGCGGCGCCCTCCAGCACGACGACCACCTCCGCCGGATGCGCCAATGTGCGCAGCCGCACGAGTAAGCGCCGGGCCGCACCGGCGCGATCGCGCCACCAACCATCGGGCCGCGAGCCGACGACATTCGCGGCGTCCACCACGATCAGCATCACTCCATCGTTACCCACCCGCGCTCGTCGGGTGCGCGGCGGGCCGCGCGTGCGTGCAGGTAGCGCTGTCCGTATCGCCGCACCAGCGCGGCGAGGACCTGCAGCGCGGATATGCGCAGCAGATCCTCCACCTGGGTATCCGACATCGAAGGGCTCAGCCGAATTCGGGTGCCCACTCTTGGATCGGCCGGACATCGGCATAGGCCGCCTCGGCGATATGTGCCGGAGCCGGGCATTTGCTGAGTTCGGCCGCGATTTCGGTGGCGCGGTCGAAGCTCTCGCATTCGACGATCCAGTATCCGGCGAGCACCTCCTGCGTTTCGGCGTAGGGCCCGTCGGTCACGAATGGCGCACCGTTCTTGGTGGTGATCCGACGGGTGTGCACCGGCTGGGCCAGACCTCGGGTCTCGACCAGTTCACCGGATTCCTCCAACTTCTTATTGAGGTTGCCCATGAACTCGGCCATCGCGGCGAACTCCTCGGCGCTCCACGCCGGTTTGCCGGTCTCCCTGCCGACCATGCCGTCGTAGTCCTGCTGCGAGCCGTAGCTCAGGATCATGTACTTCATGACAACTCCTCCGCTGTGACGGCACCCCGGTGGCACCGTTCGTCAGATACGTCGCAGCCGCTGACCATTCTCGGGCATGGCCGCCGCCGAGCCCAGCAGGCTGATCGGATGGCGGCCGAGATCGAATCCGGTGCGTGTGCCGCCTGCAGCAGCACCAGCAGCACGAATGGCAGGCCGATCGGGATTGCGCAGGTGAGCAGTGCCCGAGTCTTATCGCCTTGCTGGTATGAGGTCGCTGGACTGTTCGTCAGGGACGTCGAGGCTGCGGTCGGCTGATGGACAGACTGTGAGCGGCAGAGCTGGCATGCTCGTACGGCGGGCGGTGTGCAACCCGTGACATGCTGGGGGGCATGGTGATCGATGGTTTTGTCGCGTCGGGGTTCGAGGCGGTACGTGAGGTGTTCGCGGCGAATTTCGCCGAGCAGGGGGATGTCGGCGCGGCGGTGACCGTGTATCGGGATGGTGACCCGGTGGTGGATCTGTGGGGTGGGCTGGCCGATCCGGAGGGTGAGCGGCCGTGGGAGCGCGACACGCTGCAGCTGGTCTATTCGGCGACCAAGGGGGTCACCGCGACCGTCGCGCATCTGCTGGCCCAGCGTGGCGAGCTCGAGCTGGACGCGCCGGTCGCGCGGTATTGGCCCGAATTCGCGGCGGCGGGTAAGGGTGACATTCCGGTGCGCTGGTTGCTGAGCCATCAGGCGGGGCTGGCGGCGCTGGACAAGCCGGTGCCGCTGGCGGATGCGCTGACCTGGGGGCCGATGGTGGATGCGCTCGCCGCGCAGGCGCCGAACTGGGCGCCCGGTACCGCGCACGGATACCACGGGCGAACGTTCGCGTGGCTCGTCGGTGAGGTGATCCAGCGGGCGACGGGGCGGACCGTCGGGCGGATTCTGGCCGAGGAGATCGCCGCGCCGCTCGGTATCGACTTCTTCATCGGTTTGCCCGAGGCCGAACGGCACCGCGTCAGCCGACTTGTGTTCGCACCCAAGGTCGATGTGGCGTCGGTGCCGGAGGAGTTCATCCCGGAGGAGCTGCGGCCGATGGTCGCCGCGATGCGCGATCCGGAGGCACTGGTCAATCGCGCCTTCCAGGTCACCGATCCGGCCGATATCGATTTCAACGATCCGGCGGTGCATGCCGCGGAGATTCCGTCCAGCAATGGCATCGGCACCGCACGCGGTCTCGCCCGGCTGTACGCCGCGACCATCGGCGAGGTCGACGGCGCCCGCCTGCTTACCCCCGAAACCCGCACTGCCGCAACGCGCGAACAGGCCAGCGGCATCGACCGCGTCATGATGCTAGAGGACCGCTATGCCAGCGGATACATGCTTCCCACTGCGGGTTTTGCCCTCGGCGGCCCCAACTCCTTCGGCCACCCCGGCCGCGGCGGATCCCTCGGCTTCGCCGACCCGGACACCGGCATCGCCTTCGCCTATGTCACCAACTACATCATCGAAGGCGCACCGGATCTGCGCGCCCGCAACCTAGTCGATGCCGTGAATGAGGCGCTCGGGTAGACGGGTTCAGCACAGGGTGCGGATCCAGCGTCGGGTGTCGGCGGGGTCGATCACATCGTCGAGTTCCAGGACAGTGGCGGCGGTGAGGGCCTTGCCGTTGGCGTAGGCGAGTTGGACCAGGTTGTCGAAGGCTTCCTGGCGTTCGGCGGGGTCCTCGATGGCCGCGAGTTCCTTGGCGAAGCCGAGGCGGACCGCACCCTCCAAGCCCATACCGCCGATTTCGCCGGTGGGCCAGGCGATGACGAAGCGCGGGGCGCGGAACGAGCCAGCTGCCATCGCTTGTGCGCCGAGGCCGTACCCCTTGCGGATGATGATGGTGCCAAGCGGGACGGTCAGTGCGGCGGAGTCGATGAACAGCTTGCTGAACTTGGTGACGGTGGCTTCCTTCTCCGCTTCCGGGCCAACCATGAAACCTGGTGTGTCGCATAGCGATACGATCGGCAGGCCATGGGCGTTACACAGTTGCAGGAAAGCGCTGAGCTTGTCGGCGGCGGGGGCATCGATCGCACCGCCGAGGTGGTGGCAGTCATTGGCTATGAGACCGAACGGGCGGCCTTCGACTCGGATGAGCGCGGTAACGACACCGACACCCCAGTCGCGACGCAGTTCGAGTACCGAGTCGACGTCGGCGACCGCTGCGATGACCGCACGGATATCGAAGGCGCGCAGTCGGTTCTCCGGGATGGCATGCCGGGCGACACGCGGATCCGGTGCTGCCCAATCCCGCAGCGGCCCCTGGAAATACGACAGATAGCGGCGGGCAGTGGCAACCGCCTCGACCTCGTCGGTGGCGACGATGTGGACGACACCGTTGCGCCGTTGGACATCGATGGGGCCGATGTCCTCGGGTGCATACACACCGAGTCCGCCGCCCTCGATCATCGCGGGCCCACCCATGCCGATATTGGCATCGGGGGTCGCGATGACCACATCGCACATACCGAGTAGAGCGGCGTTACCCGCGAAACACCGCCCGGACACGATGCCTATCAACGGAACTCGACCCGATAACGCACCCATCGCACGGAAGGTGGTCACATCGAGGCCGGAGATGCCCGAGTGATCGGTATCCCCCGGTCGCCCGCCGCCACCCTCGGTGAAGAACACCACGGGCAGCCGCTGTTCGTGCGCCAGTTCCAGCATCCGGTCGGTCTTGGCGTGATTGCGCATGCCCTGGGTGCCCGCCAGCACGGTGTAGTCGTATGACATCACCAGTGCGCGAGCGGCTTCCGCATCGAATACGTCCCCGTTGATGGTGGCGACGCCGCCGATCAATCCGTCCGCCGGGGTGTTCGCGATCAGATCCTCGGGGCTGCGGCGAAGTCGCTGTGCGGCGACAGCCAGGGCACCGTATTCGAGGAAGCTGTCCGCATCGACAAGGTCGTCGATGTTCTCCCGGGCCGTGCGGCGACCCAACCGGTGCCGCTTCGCAACGGCCGCCGGACGACCCGCATCCAGCCCGATTCGATGCCGCTCCCGAACCTCGGCCAGATCGGCGCGTATCGCATCCAGGTCGATGGCCTCGATATCCACGGCCGGGCCATCGTGGTCGGCCTCGGCCCAGCTCAGCAATAATGCGTGTGGATCAACCGTCGCACCCGCCGCCACAAAATGCCGCAACACCCGGAGTGGACGCTCCGCTCGCAGCACATGCTGCATCTTCATCGCTTCGAGCACAACAACTTCCGCCCCCGCCGCGACAACACTGCCCTGCTCTGCAAGACTCACCACCGTCGCACCCATCGGCGACCGCATCCCCTGCTCATCACCGTCCAGCACGGCATCGACCGCCGACCGGTTGCGCGTGGAGTCCGCCGCCCGGTCCTGACCAACCACGACAGGTTCGTAATCGCCTGTCCGACCGACGAGTTCACCGATATGTTCCTCGAACCACGACGTGGACACGGTGGCACCATCGGCGAGCTGATCCAGCACGGCACGCAACAGACGGGCATTGGTGTCGACGCCCGTGATCATCGTTTCCGCCAGCGCATCCGAACAACGTCGCACTGCGGCCGAATACGTGGGTCCATGCGCGACGACCTTTGCCAGCAGCGAGTCGAACCGCGCGCCCTGCCGCATCCCGGTGAACGCCGCGGTATCCACCCGAACCCCCACTCCGGTCGGCGCGGCGAATTCCGTCAACACACCGGTACTCGGCAAAAAGTCCCCACCCGCCGTTACCATCTCGGCATTGACCCGCGCCTGCACCGCAAACCCGCGGATCCCGGCAAGCCCCACGGCGCCGTTTACATTCGGCCCGGCACTATCCACTAGGCCGTCGGTCTGCGCATGTTGGCCGTGCTGCGCAACGTTCGCGACGCCGTGTTCAGAATCCGACCATCGGGAGCGGCCTGCGTGATCGTGTGCCGAGTGTGCGGGCGAAAAGTCCCTGCGCTCAGCTTCCACGAGTTCGCGTGGCTCGGCATCCAGCGCGAGATCATTCAGTCCGGCACCGAGCGCGAGATCGAGTTGTACCGCGACCAGGTCGACGCCGGTCACCGCTTCGGTGACCGTGTGTTCGACCTGCAAACGCGGGTTGACCTCGAGGAACCAGGCGTCGTCGCCGGTGACCAGGAATTCCACGGTGATCACTCCGCGACAGGAGACCGATTCGGCGATCCGGATGGCGTCGCGGTGCAGTCGTTTCCGAAATGTGGCAGACAGATTCGGAGCCGGGGCGATTTCGATCAGTTTCTGGTGGCGGCGCTGGACGCTGCAGTCGCGGTCGCCGAGGGCGATGGCCCGGTCGCCATCTGCGATGACCTGCACTTCGATGTGTCGGGCGTCGGCGGCCAGTGCCTCGGCGTAGACAGTGTCGTCACCGAAACCGGCGCGGGCTTCGGCCCGGCAGCGGTCGAGTGCTTCGGCGAGTGCGTCGGCCGTGCGCACCACGCGCATGCCGCGTCCGCCACCACCGGCCGCGGCCTTCAGCATCACACCGGCGGGGTGGGCGGCGAGGAATGCGGCCATCTCGGCGGGATCCGCGCCGAGTGCCGTCGCGGGCAGTGCCCGAACCCCGGCCTGCCGCGCGGCATCCCGAGCCGACAGTTTGTTGCCGAAGGTGCGTAGCACCTCGGGCGAGGGGCCGACGAAAACCAGCCCGGCTGCCGCGCAGTCCGCGGCGAAATCGGCACTCTCGCTGAGGAATCCGTAGCCGGGATGCACCAACGCACCCGCACCCGCCGACTTCGCGGCGGCGACCACGGCGGTGCTGTCGAGATAGGCGGCGGCTCCGACGCCGGGCAGTTGGACCGCCTCGTCGGCCAGACGCACCGGAAGGGCCGCAGCCTCGTCGCCGGTATACAACGCCAGGGTTGCGTAATTCCGCTCTCGGGCAGTCCGGAGCACCCGGACCGCCACCTCACCCCTGTTCGCCACCACCACATGCATGCCGACAGTCTGCGTTGACATTGACGTCAATGTCAACGACGATGAGCGCATGACTCAGGCAGCCTGGGCGGTCCGCGCGGCGCGGGAAAGATCGCATACCGACCGCCACCGCGCCCTGCTCGACGCGGCCGCCCGCGTCTTCGCCGAGCGCGGCTACGATCGAACCACCGTCGCCGATATCACCGCCGCCGCAGGCGTTTCCCGTGCGACCATGTACGTCTACTTCGCTTCCAAGGACGAAATCTTCCTCGCCCTCGCCGCCCAGGTCCGCGATGACTTTCTCGCCGCCCAGGAACCGGATATCGACACCGACGACCCCCGGGAAATGCTGGCCGCCACCATCGATGCCTTTGCCGCCGCGGTCCGCAATGCCGGACCCATGCTGCGCCTGATCGACGAGCGCGGCGCCGTGGACGATCGCGTCGCCGCCCTCGCTCAGGAAATCGCCGAACGCCCCATCCGCCGCTTCACCCGCTACCTCGAACGCCTCCGCACCGCAGGCCGCATCTCCCCCGCCGTCCCGACCCGAATCGTCGCCGAAACCATCGGCTACGCCCTGACCCGCGGCACCCTCACCCGCATTGACGCCACCCCGCGCACCCGCGCCATCTACCTGGCCCACATACGGACCGTCGCCGAAACCCTCCTGTCCCCGACTTGATTCCGAGTCCGATCGGCCCTGACCCCGATCATCGGATGGGCTGCCAGCCGATAACCGACTCGATCCGTTCACATCTCTGGCCGAATTGCAGACTGCCGCAGCACATCACGATGATGAGCAGTGAGATATCTATCCCGTTGTGCGAAACGGTATTTCATGGCCTGCGCTGGCGGAGTCAGCCGACTGCCGACGCCGTGACCTGGGGTTGGCAGTCTTCGATGGCAGAACGAGGGCGTGACTTTGCCGGTGCAGGTGGCCCGTTCCGACTTTCCGGCGGATGCGGGCGGACTTGTGTGGGGTCGAGCGCCTGCGGCAGGCCGGTAGGTTCGGATTCATGGAGTGGAGCTTTCTGGCGGCCGAACAGCTTTCGGCCGCGTTGCGTGCCGGTGAGGTGACCTCGGTGGAACTGACCGACGAGGCGATCGCCCGTATCGAGCGCGACGACAAGGTGATCAACGCGATCTGTGTGCCGGACTTCGACCGCGCGAGGGCCGCCGCACGCAGTGCCGACCAGGCGCGTGCCCGCGGCGAGGACCGGCCGCTGCTCGGTATTCCTGTGACGGTCAAAGAGTCGTACAACATCGCCGGGATGCCCACGACCTGGGGCATGCCGATGCACCGGAACTATGTGCCGTCCGAGGACGCGGTACAGGTTTCGCGGCTGAAGGCTGCGGGCGCGGTGATTCTCGGCAAGACCAACGTGCCGTTCATGCTGCGAGACTGGCAGAGCTTCAACGAGATCTACGGCACCACCAACAACCCGTGGGATCACGAGCGCACGTCGGGCGGATCCTCCGGCGGATCAGCGGCGGCGCTGGCATCGGGATTCGGCGCGCTGTCGATCGGTTCCGACCTCGCGGGTTCACTGCGCAACCCAGCGCATTTCTGCGGTGTCTACGCACACAAGCCGACATTCGGACTGGTGGCGACCCGCGGGATGGTGCCGCCGCCCGCACCGGCGTTGCCGGCCGACGGCGACCTCGCCGTCTGCGGTCCGATGGCGCGCACGGCCCGTGACCTCACACTCCTGCTGGACGTGATGGCGGGACCGGACCCGCTGACACGGGGCGTCGCCTACGACTTGACGCTGCCGCCCGCACGCCACCAGCGGCTCTCCGACTTCCGGGTCCTGGTCCTCGACGAGCATCCGCTCATCGCGACCGGGTCCGCTGTGCGGGCAGGGGTGAACCGGGTCGCTGAGGCGCTCGTCGACGGCGGGGCTCGCGTCGAGCGGCACAGTCCGCTGCTGCCCGATCTGACCGAGGCCGCGACGCTCTACGCGCAGTTGGTGTTTTCGAACGCCGGCGCGCGCATTCCTGCCGAGGCGTACGAGCAGCTGCAGACCCGCGCCGCCGGACTGAGCGCGGACGACCAGGGTCTCGACGCGGCGCGGCTGCGCGGCATGGTCCTGAGCCACCGCGATTGGATCGAGGCGGACATCCACCGTGAACTGCACCGCCACGGCTGGCGGCGACTCTTCGCCGAATTCGATGCCGTGGTGAGTCCGATCACGCCAATTCCCGCGTTCTCGCACGACCACAACCCCAATCCAGAGGAACGCCGCCTCGACATCGACGGCATCGAGTACCCGTACGTCGACCAGCTCGTCTGGGCCGGTCTGGCCACCATGCCCGGGCTGCCCGCCACCGCCATCCCAGCGGGCCGGTCACCCGAGGGCCTGCCGGTGGGAGTTCAGCTCATCGGTCCGATGTTCGAGGACCGCACCCCGCTACGGCTGGCCGAACTGCTCGAGCAGAAGATCGGCGGCTTCCAGGCTCCGAAGTAGGCCGCACCACCCGGCGCGGACGAGGGTGCGGACCGCACCCACTGGCCAGCGGCTACGCCATATCCGTTGTTCTTCGCGCGATTGCTACGGGACACCTCCTCCCGCACATCCCTTTCCGAGGTTCACGGTCCCGGTGGTAATCGCCGAAAATCCAACGAAGTTGGGCATATCCCTGCTAGAGGGTGATTCGATGGTTTCGCGCGCAGTGCGGATGGGTTGCTGGTCGGCTGGTTGCCGATGCGGGCTGGGTGTCAGCGCCGAGCCGGTGCCATGGGCGACGCTCGTCTGGTCCCTCGGCTGCGTGTCAGTTCGCGATGTGGGCTTGGATGCCGTCGAGGAGGAAATCGAGGCCGGTGCGGAAGGTTTCGTCGGCGTCCAGGTGGGTGGCGTCGCGTATGACCGTGGACAGCGCGGGGAATCGGCCGGTGGCGAAGGTTCGCTCCAGATAGGGCCCGAAGGCGGCCTGCCATTGCTTCTCGTCCATCCCGGTGGCCCGCTCGGCGCGCCGCTCGGTGATCTCCCGGCGCACCGCGCCGGCCACGTACGCATTGACCGCGTCGACCACCGGCATCACGGTGTCCACATCGACGCCGCCCATTGCGGCCACCACAGCCTCCCCTCTGGCCAGCGCGTGCGGCCCGAGCTGGGGCCGCCCACCGATCAGGTCGGCGAGCCATTCGTGTTGATGAGCGGCCTGTCGGGTGGTTTCGGCAAGGGAGCGCAGCACCTCTCGCCAACCTTTTCCGGCCGGCCGGATCTCGGCGTAGACCGCATCGACCATCAGGTCGAGCAACTCCTCCTTGGTGGCGATGTAGCCATACAGCCGCATCGGCCCGACATCCAGTGCGGCGGCAACCTTGCGCAGCGACACCGCCGGTAGTCCGTCCACGTCGGCCAGCCGGATCGCCGCTTGCACAATCCGTTCCCTACTCAATGGGCCTGGCGCCGGTCGGTCCGGCGGCTCCGGTCTTTCCCACACCAACATGCTCTGACGATACATCGCATGATTCGATACGCTGTATCGAGCAAGTCGGTGTATCGAAGGAGTTTCAATGAATCGGCAAACTGTCTCGACGGACGTTTTAATCGCAGGCGGCGGATCCGTAGGGCTGATGCTTGCGGTGCTGCTGCGCCACCACGGCATCAAACCCCTCGTTGTCGAGGCGAAGCCGGAGCTATCGCCGCACCCCAGGGCTAACGGCATCGGGTCGCGGTCGATGGAGATCCTGCGCGAGGTCGGCCTGGAGCGCGCGGTCAACGAGGCCGCGGTCGACCTGCAGGCGGGGAAGATCACGGGGCGCACGCTCGCCGAGGCCGACTTCACCGAAGGCGTCGAATGGAAGGTGAAAACCGCGGCCGAGCTCACCTACACACCGGCCCGGATCCGCGGCACCTGCGCACAGAGCCGACTCGACCGTGTGCTGATCACCAGGGCGGGCGAGGTGGAGTTCGGCGTAGCGCTCGACTCGTTCGAGCAGGACCCCGGCGGCGTCACCGCGACACTGTCCGACGGGCGCATCGTGCGCACGCACTACCTGGTAGGGGCCGACGGGATACGCAGCCGGGTGCGGCAAGTCCTGGGTATTGGGGTCACCGGTCCCGGTGCGATGGGTCCGGAGACGACAAGTGTCCTATTCGACGCGGATCTGCATCCGCGACAGCCGTTCGCAATGTGCCACATCGAGCATCCGGACGCGCCCGGCCTGCTGGTGACCGTCGACGGCGAACGCGAATGGGTGTTCCTCACTCCCCTCGACACGGAGCCGACGCCCGACCTCATCCACACCGCGCTCGGCGACCCATCGGTCGAGGTGAACATCCGCAGCGTGCTGAAGTTCCGGGGCCGCGGCCAGGTGGCCGACCAACTCTCCGTCGGACGAGTCTTTCTGGTTGGCGACGCGGCCCACGCGATCCCACCTTCGGGCGCGTTCGGGTTGAACTCCGGCATCGCCGACGCACACAATCTGGCATGGAAGCTCGCACACGTCCTGCGCGGTGACGCCGGGCAAGAACTGGTGGAGACATATCACACCGAACGCCATCCGGTGGCCTTGATGACCATGGAGCAGGCACACCTGCGGTTCCACAATCCGTCCCTGCACTGGGGCAAGGACATGGCCGAGGCACGCAAGGCAGCAGGGGCGATCAACGCACCGGTGGTCCACATGGGCTACCGGTACGGCAGCACCGAACTCCCCTCCACCGAAGACGTCACCCGCAACCTCGACGGGTCGCCAGGCTCGCGCCTACCGCACATGTGGGTGCGCGACGGAGTATCCACGCTGGACCTCGTCGGATCGCAATGGTGCGTACTCACCGCCGATCCCGCCGTGACGGCCGACGTTCCGGTACACGTTGTGCCCGACTGGCCCTACGGGACACTACTGGTCCGCCCAGACGGCATCGTGAGCCGTTCGTCCGTCTAGCGCGCCGCCTTCGGACAGGTGGCGAGCATGTCGCGGAGGCCCTTCTTCTCCTGCGGCGGTGTCCGACACGAAGCCATCCCGTCGCGACTCGAGAGGAGGGCGGCGCAGCAATGCGCGCCCTTACCGACCAAAGTACGAACGACGTCGCTGGGCGTAGAGGTGTTCCGTTGGCCGATCCGCCAACGGAACACCACGACGTGGCGATCGCAGCCCTGGTCAAGGGTGTTCCGCGCACCTTGCCGCCTCGCGGACGAATACAGTGTCGGCCGCTCCACCATCCACCGCATCGTCAGCGGCCCCACACCACGGATATAGCCCACCCGAGTCGCCGCACGAAACCCACTCTCTACCAACCGATTACGGCATATCCGCCTGATTTTCGGCGAAAACTACCGGGACCCCGTGTGGGCTTCATACTGAACGCCAAGGCCATGTCCCCGGCGATCGCGATCACCGTGAGCACAGTCGGAATGAGTAGGCGATGCAGCATGATTCACCACCGCACCAGCCGGCAGTAGCGGTCGTCACATTTCGACGGGTCGGCAATCTCAGATCTGGTGCAGCCAGGAAATGAAGAGCAGTACGCCGCCGACTGTCAACAGCAGCGATACCGGAAGTGGCCACCACGGCCCGTCCCGGCCGAGCAGCCGTCGGGTGAGTCGCACCTGCACGACGCCGAGTCCGGCCAGCAATAGACCCCACGCGGGCAGCAGGCCGATCCCGAGCAATGCGTGCACCGCCCAGGCTCCGGCCAAGGTCGGACCACCCCACGAGTGCTCCAGATCGCCGGCCGCTATCAGCGGGTAGAAGGCCCCGCGCACCGCCGCGACGGTGGCCAGAAAGGCCAGAAACCAGGTCACCAGGCCGACTGCGACGGCAAGCATCGAATGCACAGTCGCACGCACCGCCAAGGCATCGCGCGGCGCGATGAAGATGGCGAGCATCCGGCGCGGAACGCGCAACCGGCTCGCGATGGGGCCGAGGGCGAGCGCCGGCGCCACCAACGCGTATGCGGCCCAACGCAACAGTGTGCCAACCGTGGTCATGACATCGACGGTATCCCTTCGGTGGGCACGCTAGCGCATCATGCCAATCGACCCACGTCGACGAGATCGTCGAAGAGCAGTTGATCCACCGGTGGCACCAGTGCGCGGTCGGCGTAGGAGAACCAGGCGACCTCTTCGATTTCACTGCTGGCCGCGAGCGTGCCGCGATAGTCGGCGGTGTAGCAACTCATTCGGACGATCACATCGGTGGCGGGTCCGTGCAGCGCGGCCTCGTAGGTCCCGAAGTGGGCGACGGTTTCCGGGACCAGCGCGACGGTCAGTTCCTCCTCGATCTCGCGCAACAGCGTCTGCAGATCGGATTCCGTCCCCTCGCGTTTGCCGCCCGGAATATAGAAGATGTCCTTGCCCTTCGGGCGCGCGCACAGAATGCGCCCGCTTTCGATGCGCACCCACGCGACCGTGTCGATCAGCTTCTCCACTCGCCCATCCGCCACCGCCGCAGCCTAATGGACGTGGCACTCAGTGGGTGTGCTGGAGGCTGGCGGGGAGTATCGAGTGCCCGCCCGCGCCAGGGCCGTCGACCGGGCGCAGATCGGACCCCTGCACGTGCTCACCGCATTCGGCGCAGACCGGTTCGACCACCGTGGTCTTGCCGCAGCTTTCATGGAGCGCCTGCACCGGCGGACCGTCGGGCGCGGCCCATTCGTCGCCCCATTGCCGCATGGCGTTCACGACGAGCCACAGCGAGCGGCCCTTGGCCGTGAGCCGATAGTCGTAGCGGACCGGATTCTCCTGGTAGGGGACCTTGACCATGATGTCGTGCGCGACCAGGTGCTCCAGGCGCTGGGTGAGCACATTGCGCGCGATGCCCAGACGCGCGCGGAAGTCGTCGAAGCGGGTCACGCCGAAGAGCGCGTCACGCACGATCAGCAGCGTCCACCACTCGCCCACCACCTCCAGGCATTGGGCGACCGAGCAGTTCATCTCGTCGAAGCTGGTCCTGCGCATGGGCCCAGCATAGTCGGTTGCTTGAAAGAACTCACTGGCCTATGGTTCGTTTCATGATGCAACTCACTAGTCGGCTGGGTGACGAGTTCGCCTTGGCCGAGACCGACTACCGCATCTGGCGGGCCCAGATCGATAAGACCTGGCGCGGCTGGACCGGCCCGCACGGTGGTGTTATCGCGGGACTCCTGGTCGAGGTCGCGCGGCGCGCGGGCGGCGACGACCTCCCGGTGCGTGCGCTGGATCTGCGGTTCCTCGGCCGACCGGCGGACGGGGTGCTCACCTTCCGGACGACTTCGCATCCGGTGGGACGCAGCACCGCGGTCGTCGAGGTAATGGCCGATCAAGAGGGAAAATCCATCGCATCCGCGGCGGTCACCTTCGGCCGGACCACGCCCACCCGGGTCCCCGATCTCCGGCCGGCCACCGCGCCGCAGGTGCCCGCGCCCGATGACTGTGCGCCGTTCCGGCTGCCACCGGAAATCGTGCCCGTCGGAGCGCATTTCGAGATCTGCCCGGCCGCGGGGCCGCTGCCGCTCACCGGCGCGGAGGAGGCGTGGATGTGCGCGTGGATCTCGCTGGTGCCACGGCTGCCGACCGATGCCGCGACGCTCGCGGTGCTCGCGGACGCACTACCGCCCGCCTTCTTCCCCACCCTGACCATGCCGGTCGCCGTGCCGACGGTGGCGTTCTCGATGCATCTGCATACCGACCTGACCCGGCCGACCCATCAGCCGGCCCTTATCCGCGCGACCAATGCCAGCACCGGCGGCGGTTGGTCGGTGGACGACATCGATATCTGGGATCGCGGCGGCGCGCTACTGGCCTCGGCCCGCCAAACCCGCCGAGTGCTCGGCTGAATCGGAGACATAGTCGTGAGTTCCCTTGTCACATCGAAGGATCGGCCCATCGATTCCCGGGTGGTGCTGGCCATCGTCTCGGTCGGCATTCTGCTGTCGAGCCTGGATCTGTTCATCGTCAATGTCGCACTGCCGGATATGGCCCGCGATTTCGGCGATACCCAACTCTCGGGCCTGTCGTGGGTGCTCAATGCCTACGCGATCGTCTTCGCCGCGCTGCTGGTGCCCGCCGGGCGACTCGGCGATCGCGGCAGCAACCGGGCCACATTCCTGATCGGGCTCGCCATCTTCGTACTGGGGTCGGGGCTCTGCTCGGCGGCCTGGAATGTGCAGTCGCTGGTGGCGTTTCGGGTATTGCAGGCGGTCGGCGCGGCGATGCTGACACCGTCCTCGCTGGGGTTGGTGCTGGCCGCCGCCCCGGCCGAACGGCGTCCGATGGCCGTACGGCTGTGGGTGGCCTTCGGCGGTCTCGGCGCCGCGCTCGGCCCGGTGATCGGCGGGTTGCTCGTCGAAATCGATTGGCGCTGGGTATTTGTGGTGAATGTGCCGATCGGATTGGCAGCGCTCGCGGTCGGGCTGCGGCTGCTGCCACAGGTGTGCGGGGACGGCGGCGCACTCCCCGATGTCTTCGGGGCGGTCATGCTGATCGGCTCGATCGGGACACTGATCCTGGCGTTGGTGAAGGGTGCGGATTGGGGATGGACGTCGGCGGGGGTGCTCATCGCCTTCGCGGTCGCGGTGGTGTTCGGAGTCGCGTTCAGGATTTCCTCGGCACGTCACCACAGTCCGGTGGTGGATCCGGCGCTGCTGCGTGCGCCGAATTTTGTACTGATGGCGGGCAATTCGCTGTTCTTCCAGATCGCGTTCGCGGGGATGCTGCTCTCAGTGGTGCTGTGGGCGCAGAACGTGTGGGGCTGGACGGCGCTGAAGACCGGCTTGGCTATCGCGCCCGGACCACTGGTGGTGCCGCTCGTCGCGGTACTCGCGGGCCGGTTCATCGGCCGCGTCGGTGCGGGTCCGGTGATCGCCGCGGGCGGGGTGTTGTTCGCGGCGGGCATGGTGTGGTGGGCCCGGGCCATCACCCTGGAACCCGACTATGTGGGCGGGCTGCTCGGCGGCATGGTAGTCAGCGGCCTCGGCGTCGGCCTCACACTGCCGACCGCCTTTGCCGCGGGCAGCGCGGGTCTGCCGCCACAGCGCTTCGCCACCGGCTCGGCAGTCCTGAGCATGTCACGCCAACTGGGCCTCGCCATCGGTGTCGCCATCCTGGTCGCAACCCTCGGCTCCCCCACCGGACAACAGGCCACCCTCGATGCATTCCACCGCAGCTGGTACGTCACCGCGGCCGTCGCGGTGCTGGCCGGACTCATCGGCCTCGGCGCACGCATGCCGAAACCAGTTGCCGCACAACAGGAATCGGTGAGCGAGCACGTCACCGCCTGACACCCTGACCGGCGCTCGCCCATCTTCGAGGTGGGCGAGCGCCCAGCTTTTTCAACGGCGGAGACCGAACTATTCAGATCTGGACAGTGGCCGCGTGGAGGCTGACCAGCTACCGCAACCGGAGAGCGTGTTCGGAGGGGCTGTCGGGTTCTGCGGTGTAGAGGTAGAGGGCTTGGTCGGGGTCGTCAGGGAGAGTGAGTGACTCGTAAGCCAGGATGAACTCGCCGACGAGGGGGTGGCGGTAGAGCTCGAGGCCGTGGGTGTACTGCAGGACGTCGTGATCTGCCCACCACTGGCGGAAGTCCTCGTTCCGCACGGAGAGCTCACCGACCAGTTCGTTCAGGCGCGGGTCGTGCCGATGGCGGCCCGCGTACAGCCGCAGGGCCGCGACCGTGCCACGGGCGGCGGTCTCCCAGTCGGCGAGCAGGTCGTGCGCGGTGGGGTCGAGGAAAACGAACCGGGCGAGGTTGCGATCGCGGCTCGGCAGGGCGTCGAAGTCGGTGTACAGGGCCTTGGCGAGCGGGTTGGCGCCCAGAACGTCCAGCCGGTGTCCGAGGATCATCGCCGGGGTGTCGGTCAGGGTGTCCAGGACCCGCAGCAGTCCGGGCCGCACCCGCTGGGGCGGCGCGGGACGCCGACGGCCGAACCCCGGCCTGGTTCGGCCAGGTCGAACAGGTGGGCCCGCTCGGCGGGATCGAGCCGCAACGCGCGGGCGACGGCCTCCAGCACCGACGCCGAGGCGTTCGGGGTACGGCCACGCTCCAGACGGACGTAGTAGTCGACGCTGACCCCGGCCAGCACCGCCACCTCCTCGCGCCGCAGCCCCGGAGTGCGCCGCCGGCCCGCCGTCGCCATGCCGACGTCACCGGGCGTGAGCCGGGCCCGGCGGGTGCGCAGGATGCTCATCTGCCCACGGTAGCAACGGCACCCGCGGGCCCGGTGCGCGCTCAGAGGAGCCCGAGCGCGAGGGCGGTCGACCGAAATCAAAATACCGGCAGGGGCATTCGCCGAACTCGTGCACGCGATGGCCGACACCGCAATCCGACCGCGACGCCGCTACCGAAGCCCTCCGCGAATCGAAGTTCAGCGAGATGGCGGATGTTTGGTCCGGCCGCGTTGCGCGCTGCCCTGATCCGCCGCGACGGTGCTGCAACGTCCAGCCTGAGCGTCTCTTCCCAAGCGGCGGCGGCCTCGTCCAGATCCGTCATCATTCCGGTCCGTTCGAACCGATCCCGCAGAGCGAGCCCGAGATTGTTCAGGCGCCCAGCGCGATCGAGATGATCGACGGGTGTGCCCGCCACTGCGGCACGCCCAGTCTCCACTGCCTCGTCGAGGTCCGTCACCGTCCCTGCCCGCTCGAACCGGATCCGCAGGACGTTCCCGAGATTGTTCAGGTACATCGCGCGATCGGGGTGATCGGCGGGCGTGGCTGCTACAGCGGCACGTTTCGACTCCACGGCCTCGTCCAGATCCGTCATCGAGCCCGTCCGTTCAAACCGGTTCTGCAGAGCGAGCCCGAGATTGTTCAGGCGCCCAGCGCGATCGGGGTGATCGGCGGGCGTGGCTGCTACAGCGGCACGTTTCGACTCCATGGCCTCGTCCAGATCCGTCATCGAGCCCGTCCGTTCAAACCGGTTCTGCAGAGCGAGCCCGAGATTGTTCAGGCGCCCAGCGCGATCGGGGTGAT
>NZ_JBEXLC010000101.1:0-33291 GCF_040609795.1 Nocardia sp. NPDC004604 | reverse complement strand
ATGGTTGTTCTGGACCAATAATCACCCATTCTATGTGATGTTGTTGGACGCCGAGACCGGGCGCGAGCGCACCGAGCACGCCCGCGATACCGACCAGCGCGGTGCCGATCAGATAGAGGGTGCGTGGCCCATATCGGTCGACGAGCCGTCCGAGGACCGGCTGCCCGACCGCGGTCGCCAGGTAGAGGGCCGAGACCAGCCAGATGGTCTGCGACGGCGGTGCGCCGAACGCCTTCCCGATCGGCACCAGCGCCACCGCGAGCATCGAGGAGTTGATCGGGTTCAGAATCGAGCCGAGGATCATCGGCGCGATCAGCCCGCGATCGAATCCCGTTGTGCCAGTGGATGGTCCAGCGTGCTGCTGTTCGACAGCGGTCATGATTGCGCCACATCGTCCAGTAATGCGAGTGCCTCGAGAATGGTGCGCCGTTGCGCCTCCGTACACCGCTGCTGCAGGGTCCGAGCCAGCCACTCCTGGCGCACCTGCCGGTCACCCCGCAGCCGCTCGCGCCCAGCCGCCGTCAACGACAGCAATTGCCTGCGCCCGTCCGCGGGATCCGGGCGGCGTTCGACGAATCCGTACCGATCCAGCGCCGCGACCGTCATGGCCATCGACTGCGGCCGCACGCGTTCGGCCGCGGCCAGATCGCTGGTCGATGCCGCGCCGTCCTTGTCCAAGCGGCTGAGCACGGCCGCCTGCGACGGGGTCAGGTCGTCATCGGCGGCCAGTTCGCGCATGCGCCGTCGCAGCCTGCCGAAGACGACCCGCACCTCGGCAGCGGCCCGAACGGCGGATTCGGAGATCTTCTCGGCCATGCCGACGACTCTAATTTATTCAGTCTCAACTGTACAGTTCTAACTGCTCAGTTCGAGCTGCATATCACGCAGATGCACGCGATGGGACCGTGCAGCCGTTATCGTCGGACAGGTGGCCAGTAAGTCCGCGTCGCCCGCTGTCGAACTCGATATCGGCGACCGCACCGTCCGCATCTCCAACCCGGACCGGATCTACTTCCCGGAGTCCGGCGCGACCAAGCTCGACCTGGTGCAGTACTACCTGAGCGTCGGGGACGGCATCGTCCGCGCGCTGCGGGACCGGCCCTGCATGCTGCACCGGTTTCCGAAAGGGCTCGCGGGCGACAAGGTGCATCAGAAGCGGTTGCCTGCGGGCGCTCCGGACTGGATTCCGACGGTGCGGGTCTTCTTCCCGCGCTACGGCAGACATGCGGACGAACTCTGCGTGGACAAGTTGGCCGATGTCATCTGGGCGGTGCAGATGTCGACCGTCGAATTCCATCCCTGGAACTCCCGCCGCGCCGACACCGAGCGACCCGACGAATGGCGGATCGATCTGGATCCGATGCCGGATTGCCCGTGGTCGCGGGTGCGGCGGGTGGCGGGCGTTGCCCACGAGGTGCTCGACGAATTGGGTGCGGTCGGCTGGCCGAAGACCTCCGGCGGCAAGGGCCTGCACATCTACGTCCGCATTGCGCCGGAGTGGGGTTTCACCGAGGTGCGTCGCGCGGCACTTGCCTTCGCGCGCGAGGTCGAGCGGCGCGCACCCGACGATGTGACCACCACCTGGTGGCGCCGGGATCGCGATCCGAACCTACTGTTCGTCGACTACAACCAGAACGCCCGCGACCACACCATCGCGGCCGCCTATTCAGTGCGCGGCGTCCCGGAGGCGACGGTATCCACCCCCGTCCGCTGGGACGAGATACCCGATATCGAACCGCAGGATTTCACCATGAAGACCGTCCCCGCGCGCTTCGCCGAATTCGGTGATCTGCACGCGGGCATCGACGACGCGGTATTCCGCATCGACCGACTGCTGGAGTGGGCCGACCGCGACAACGTGGCGGTCGACCTCGACGAGCAGGACTGACAACCGACGGCCGCAGCAGTTACCGGTGCTACCGTTCGCTTCGGAGTCAGCCGCTGCTCCCTGGTCTCGCCCGCGATAGGAGGTCGTCCATGAGCCCCGCCGAGGTTCCGGTTCCGATCGCGATCGGCCCGGCCATGCCCGCTCCGACCTTGCTGCGCAAGGCGGTGGTCGAATGCGGCGCGAACGTTGTGGATCTGGCGGAGGCCAGGGCGCTGATCTGGGCCGGCGGTCCCCGCGAATTCCCGGACGAACTGCCCGAGAGCGTCGAATGGGTGCAGCTCCCGGCGGCCGGTGTCGAGGACTGGTTCACCGCGGGCATCTTCGCCCGCCATCCCGACATTCGATTCACCTCCGCCGCAGGCGCTTTCGCCGCCAGCGTGGCCGAACACGCACTGATGCTGCTACTCGCCGGGGTGCGCTATCTGCCCGAACATCTGCACGCCGGGAGTTGGCGGCAGCAGGAGTTCTTTCCCCATGTCGACACGCTGCACGGTAAGACCGTCGCGATCGTCGGCGCGGGCGGAATCGGGCGCGCCCTGATCCCCATGCTCATTCCGCTCGGTGTGCACGTCGTCGCGGTCAACCGCTCCGGCACACCGGTAACCGGCCCCGGCATCCCCGACACCGTCGAAACGATTCCGGCCGATCAGCTCGCCCGGGTCTGGCCGCGCACCGACCACGTCGTCATTGCCGCGCCGGCCACCCCCGCCACCCGCCATCTGGTCGGCGCCGACGAACTCGCCCGCCTCAAGCCGACATCCTGGATCATCAATGTCGCCCGCGGCAGCCTGATCGACACCGACGCGCTGGTGGCCGCGCTGGCCGCGGGCGCGATCGGCGGTGCGGGCCTCGACGTCACCGATCCGGAACCGCTGCCCGACGGCCATCCGCTCTGGGTGCTGCCGAATGCCATTGTCACCCCGCATGATTCGAATCCCCCGCAACTGCGACTCGCCGCCTTCGCCGACCACGTGAGCGAGAACGTGCTCCGTTTTATCGCTGGCCGAGATCTCCTCGCGCCGATCGACCCACACCGCGGCTACTGATACCACGGCCGATGCAGGGCCTGGCCCCGACGCCATCGTGATCAGCCTGTTTTGAATGTGCCATTGACAACTGGCACATTCATCGATGACGCTGAGAACATGACAAGGTCAACGAGGACCTCGGTCCCCGGCGTTCCGACGGTGCCGTCGGCGCGGTCCAGGCTCGCTGCCACGGCATGCGAGATCGGGCTGCGGCCGCTGAACAATGCGGTACCCATGAACGCACCGGGAGTGTGGTTCGCACGCAAGCTGATCGCGACGATCATGGCCACGGCGGGCCCAGCGCCGCGGGGCACGGCTGTCACCCAGGTCAGATCCGGCACTGTCCGCGGCGAATGGGTCCGTGCCCCCGGTGTGGATTTCGGACCGCGCGCCATCTACTACATCCACGGCAGCGGCTATGTGGTCTGTTCGGCCCGCACCCATCGCGGACTGGCCGCACAGCTCTCGCGCAGGACCGGGCTGCCGGTCTTCCTCACCGACTACCGGCTCGCGCCGGAACATCGGTTTCCGGCCGCCGCCGATGATGTCGAGGCCGGATACCGCTGGCTGCTCGACCGCGGTATCGCGGCACACGATCTGGCGATCGCCGGCGATTCGGCGGGCGGACATCTGGCGCTGGATCTGCTGCTCGAGAACGGACGCCATAACCGGCCGCAACCCGCCGCCGTCGTGATGTTCTCCCCGCTGCTCGATCTGACCCTCGGGCTGGCCGCCGAACAGGAACGGCGGCAACGGGATCCGGTCATCTCGGCCCGCGCGGCCAGCCGACTCCCGCACGCCTACACCCGCGGTCTGCCCGCCGACGCACCGCGCCTGCGGCTGCGCGTGCCACCGGGTATGGCGCTGCCGCCGATGCTCATCCAGGCGGGAGGCGCCGAAATGCTCAGCGCCGATGCCCGACACCTGCACGAGATGGTGCGGACGGTGGGCGGCCCGTGCGAACTCGAGATCTGGCCGGGCCAGGTGCACGTTTTCCAGGCGCTGCCGCTGCTGGTGCCGGAGGCGGACCGGGCATTGCGGCGGGCCGCCGAATTCCTTTGTACCGCACTGATTTCCCATACCGTCACGGAGAAGGTGAGCTGATATGTTCGGACTGGAAAGGCTCATTCCGGTCGGCATCCGGCCGCGCCGCAGTCACGGCGCACGCGCGGTGGTGACCGGCGCTGGCAGCGGCATCGGCCGGGCCTTCGCACTCGAAATCGCCACCCGCGGTGGGCAGGTGATCTGCGCCGATATCGATGAATCCCGCGCCGACGCGACCGTCGCGCTCATCGAACACAACCACCCGGGCGCGGCATACGCGTTCCGCTGCGATGTCTCCCGGAGCGAGGACGTGGAAGTGCTCGCGCGCTTCGCCGAATCGCTGTTCGAACGCCCGGTCACGCTGGTGGTCAACAATGCCGGCGTCGGCATCGGCGGAAAGCATGTCGGCGAGATCGGTTTCGACGACTGGGAATGGGCGCTCGGCATCAACCTGTGGGGTGTCGTGCACGGGTGCGAGATCTTCGCACCGCAACTGCGCGCCGTCCGCCACGGTGGGATCATCAATGTCGCCTCGGCGGCCGCCTTCGCCGCCGCGCCCTCGATGGCGGTCTACAACGCGTCCAAGGCGGCGGTGCTGTCGCTGTCGGAGACCATGGCCGCCGAAATGAGCGGCACCGGGGTGGCGGTCACCGTGCTGTGCCCGACCTTCGTCAAGACCAATGTGGCACGCGACGGCCGTATTACCGAACAATCGGCTCGGCTGGCCGACACCCTCATGCGCCTGACCGGCTTCTCCCCCGACCGGGTCGCGCGCACCACCCTCGACGCCCATGACCGCGGCCAGCTGTATGTGCTGCCGCAGCTGGACGCCCACCTCATCTGGCGGCTCAAGCGCTACTTCCCCGCCCAGTACACCTATGCCCTCGGCATCCTGGATCGGCTACTGCCACAGGAGAACCCGACCACCACGGACCGCTCCGCGGTCTCCGATAAGACGGGAGTCTGACCATGGCGAACGCTGGCCCTTCCGAGCGACCCGCAAGAGAACGGTACGGCATGGACTTCGACGATATGCTCCGCAAGATCAAGGATCGGCAGTGGGCGCTGGCCGATATCGACTGGGATGCCCCCGGCGTGGAGACGATCTCGCCCGAACTGCACGCCAAACTGAAGCCGTTCATGGCCGATCTGATGTGGATCGAGAATGTCGGCGCGCGCGGTTTCGCCGCCATGGCGAAGAAGGCGCCCACTGAGACGCTGCGCGAGATCTACCGCTACTTCCACGCCGAGGAGCAGAAGCACGCCAATGCCGAACTCGCGCTGATGCGGCGCTGGGGCATGCTCGACGGCAATGAGATTCCGCAGCCGAATGTGAACGTCAAACTGGTCATCGACTTCCTGGACCAGTACTCCGACGATATGTCGCTATCGTTCCTCGGCACGGTGATCCCGATGCTGGAGGTCGCCCTGGACGGCGCGCTGATCAAGTTCATCATGGACGAGATCGAGGATCCGATCTGCCAGGAGGCCTTCAAGAAGATCAATGCCGACGAATCCCGGCATCTGGCCGTGGATTTCGCGGTAATGGATCTGCTGGGACACGCGCAGATGCGCAAACTGCTGATCGATCTGGTCGGCGGCTGGGCCAAGCCCTCGTTCATCATCGGCGTGCTGAGCTATGTGCCGCTACTGAACAAGATGCGCGACAACATTGTCGAGATGGGCGTCGACGAGGAGAAGCTGTACACCGCGCTCAAGCGCTACGCCAATGTCGGCGAGCGCAGCGAATTCGCGCGCAGGCTGCCGATGTACCAGATCGTGAAGATGCACGGCGGCTGGGTGATCAACCGGGGCCACCCCTATCATCTGCTGGCCGACGCACTGGTGAAGATCACCGCACGCGTGCCGAAGGCGCTCTTGCGCAAGGACCCCACCTGGTCCAAGGAACTCACCTACGAGCCCGCCGCATGAGGAGCGAACAGATGGATACCGCATCGCGCAGCGATTCGATGAGGGATGGCGGCCGGACGACAGCTGGGCGCACAGTGGACGTCGCCATTATCGGCGGTGGGTTCGCCGGTATCGGTGCCGCGATTCGCCTGCAGCAAAGGGGAATCGGCGACTTCGCGATCTTCGAACGCGGCACCGCGATCGGCGGAACCTGGCGCGACAACACCTATCCGGGTGCGGCATGCGACATTCCGTCGCGGCTGTACTCCTACAGTTTCGCGCCGAACCCGAACTGGTCGCACACCTATTCCGGCAGCAGTGAAATCCTCCGCTATATCGAGTCGATGGCCGCGCGATTCGGACTGCACAAGCATTTTCGCTTCGGCCACAATGTCACCGGCATCGCCTTCGACGAGGACGCCGGAGTCTGGGATATCACGATCGAAGGCCGAGCCGAGACCGTTCGCGCGCGGGCCGTGGTGCTGGCCTCGGGACCGCTGGCCAATGCCGGTCTGCCGAATATTCCGGGTATCGAGGACTACCGGGGACACAAGATCCACAGTGCCCGTTGGGATCACGACTATGACTTCACTGGCAAGAAGGTCGCGGTCATCGGCACCGGAGCCAGTGCGGTGCAGATCATTCCGGAACTGGTCGAGCAGGCGGCCTCGGTCAAGGTGTTCCAGCGGACGCCGGGATGGGTGCTGCCCCGGATCAATCGGCGCACCACACCGCTGACCAAACAGCTCTACCGCCGGGTGCCCGCCGCGGCATCGCTGTCGCGCCTGGCCTGGTTCTACGGGCACGAATCGGTGGCGCTCGGCGTGGTCTGGAATACCCCGCTGACCCGGGTGGTCGAACTTGTCGGGCGGGCACAATTGCGCAGGCAGGTCCGGGATCCGTGGCTGCGCCGCCAGCTCACCCCGGACTTCCGCGCCGGATGCAAGCGGCTGCTGATGACCGATGAGTACTATCCGGCGCTGCAACGCGATAACTGCAAGCTGATCACCTGGCCGATCGCCCGCATCGCCGAACACGGCATCCGCACCGCGGAAGGTGTCGAGCACCAGGCCGATTGCATCGTCTTCGCCACCGGATTCGATGTCTCCAAGACCGGCTCCCCCATTCCGGTCGTCGGCCGGGACGGGCGGGTGCTCGCGGAGGAATGGCGCCACGGCGCCTATGCCTATAAGAGCATCGCGGTATCCGGCTACCCGAATCTGTTCCTCACCTTCGGGCCCAACTCGGGGCCCGGACACAATTCGGCGCTGGTGTACATGGAGGCCCAGATCGACTATCTGGTCCACGCGATCGGCATCATCCTCGACCGGAATCTGCGCATGCTCGATGTGCGCCAGGACCGGCAGGACCGCTACAACGCCGCGATCCAGCGGCGGCTGGGCAGCACCACCTGGAACTCCGGCTGCCGCAGTTGGTATCTCACCGAGGACGGGTTCAACGCGACCATGTATCCGGGTTTCGCCACCCAGTACGTCGGTCAGCTGCGGACGGTGCACCTCGATGACTACCACGTCGTGCCGGTGAGCGCGCGCACGAAGCCACGGATCGCGGCGGTTTCCTAGCGCCGGGCAGCTGGTTGTTCCGAGCGACCTGCAAGCAATCGCCAGCGGTGGCCCTATCGTTAGACTCGGTCGGTTCCAAGACCGTGTCCGGGCCGCCGGTGCAGCGCGGCGCACTCGCTATGGGAGGTGATATCGGTGCCGGAGTATCGGATCGATGATCTCGCCCGCGCCGCGGGCACCACGACCCGGAATGTGCGCGCCTACCAGGAACGCGGGCTGCTACCGCCGCCGGTCGGCAAGGACGGGCGCGCGAGCATCTACGACGATTCGCATCTGGAGCGGCTGCGGCTGATCGACGCGCTGTTGCAGCGCGGCTTCACCACCGCCCATATCGCCGATTTCATCACCAGCTGGGAGACCGGCAAAGACCTCACCGAGGTGCTCGGCCTACAGCACGCGGTGACGGCCACCTGGGCCAAGGAGGAAACCTTCGAGGTCCCCCGCGAACTCATCGGCACCATTCTCGGCACCGACACCGATGAACTCGTCGACCGGCTCGCGGAGATGAAACTGGTGCGGATCGACGGCGATACCGTCGCTTTCACCGATACCGCACTGCTCACCTCCTTCGCCGAATTACACGAATACGGCCTGGAACTGCGCACGCTCATCGAGATCTACGCCAAGGTCGCCGATCACATCGATGACATCACCCACATCATGATCACGGCCGCCAAACGGCACATCGTCGACGAGCACGGACCCGGCTGGCTGCCGGAGACCAGCAGCGAAATCGCCGACACCACAACGATGCTCAACAAGATGCGCGAACTCGCCGTGGCCTCGGTGCATGCCACCCTGGCCCGATCCCTCGATGTCACGCTGCGCCGCGAGTTGGGCGATTACCTCGCCACCGCCGCGGAGCGCGAGCGTGGCCGCACCGGCTCATTGCCCGACGCGCCCTGACCGCCAGCGAAATGCGCTGGGCCGCATGGGGGATGGCAGCCCGACGAAGTCGGCGCGGCGAGTACGCGCTTGCCACGATCGCGGGCGGTAGGTCTCGAGTGTTCACGCCGCCGATTGCCGCAAGTCGGTGCGGCCGAGCGTTTCGGCCCGACAGGCCCGGTGCTCCGCGCACAGGTAGGCGAATTCGGGCCGGATGAATGCCGGGTCCAGTCGCTGTGCGAACGTCAAGTTTTCGCGACGCCAGCAGTCGCCGCATACCACCGTGTTCATGTGGCACCTCATTCCGCTCATGCCTGCGCCTCGCTGGCGCTCGGCTACGGCATGCGCGATGCGCGCTGCCGCATGGTTCGCTCACTTCGTTCGCTCACGGGACGTGTGAGCAGGAATTCCCAATTCCGAAGGAATCAATGCCAGGTGAGCTCATGGCAACACAACCGTTACTTCGAACCGGGGCCCGGCGCATGTCCGCAACTCATCGGACATCCTGGGTAACTACGGTGGTGCGCATGCGTGGTGCTATCGACCTCAGGACCTGATCAGCTCATGCGGCAACCAGGTCCGAACTCGCCGAACACGCCGCGGTAATGACCATCACCCGCGCCACCGCACCCTCCTCTCCCGCTAGGAGCCCGCCCCGGACCCGGCCTACCGGTAAGACCCGCCCGCGATTTCGTGGCGGCCCATCGCGGCTCCCGGTGGTCCTGAGGCCCCCGCTGACCGGTCCGGTCGGCCGCACTACCGCGGCTTGCCGAAGTCGTTCGGAGCTTGCGATGCGCCGAGACTGTATCGACACTGGACCGGTCGATCGGGTTCGCGAGCGCAGGAGGCGTAGGTGGCCGTCACAAGTCTTGGTGCAACTGTTTGTCGTATCTGGTCCGGTGCCGCGGTTTTCACCGCGGTCGTCGCGGTGGTCGGCGGGTCATTGCTGACCTCCGGTGCGGCCGTCGGCGCGCCAGGGGATGTCACCACGGCGGTGACGCTGTCCGGTCGAGCCGTCACCGGCTGCACGGTCCAGGTGAAGGCAACGGTTTCGGGCAGTTCCGCGCTCGGGCTCGGGTACAACATTCCGCCAGTGGAGTTCTGGGACAACGGGACGTTGCTCGGCAGTGTCCCCCCGACGGTGAACAAGGCCACGCCGACGACCGGCGTCGCGCTCATCGCGCAATTCGATTGGAAGCCCACGACGACCGGTGATCATGTAATGCTCGCGAAGTACGTCGGCGGCAATTACACACCCGAGTCCGAGGGGTCGGTCCTGGTCAGCGTCGGCATCGGGATCGGTCTCGGGTGGGCGTGCCTGCCGATCGGCTGACGGATGCGGCCGGAATCGGCTGCGGGGATCGGACTTACGTCAGCGTGAGGGCCTGAACTATGAGCACGATGTACGACGTCAGAATGAACAGGACGGCCGGGAGCACCGGATAGTCCGGCCGGGTGCCGCGCAGGAACTTCACCGCGCCCCAGATCGGAAGCAGTAAGAGCACCAAGGGAATCCAGGCGACAATGGCCTGAGCCGATGGATACGTCCACGGCTGGACGAGGGCGATATCGGTGAGCGCGGCGACGGCGGCACACAGCAGTCCGAAGGCGGTGCTGCCGATCGGGCCGAGGGCGTTGGAGTAGTAGTGCTCGTCGGGGCGGGGGGTTCGGGAAGTCTTGCGGGCGAATTCGAATTGCAGGAATGCGCCCGCGAAGATCAGCGCGACGGCGGCGGTCTTCCAGGTGGCGCGGACTTCACCGGTATCGGCGGCGGAGAGGATGATGTAGGCGGTGACGAGCAGCTGGACCGGGTAGGTGACGGCCAGGTTCACCAGGATGTCGGTTCGGATGGTGACCGATAGCCGCTCGAGACCCCACAGCACCAGACCATAGGCGAGGACGGCGGCGATCATGAGCGCCGAGATCGCCGACAGCGTGCGGCTGGCGGCTATCGCGCCGATGGCGATGACGGTCATGGCGGCACGGAGTTCGGTGGCGGTGATCGCGCCGGTGACGAGGGGACGATCCGGGTTGTGGACGCGGTCGTAGTCGAGGTCCTTCTGTTCGTCGACCATGCGCAGATACAGCAGAACGAAGGCGACCACGACGATCCGCAATACCGTGGACCCGGTCGGCCGCCAGGCCGAATCCGGTTGCGACACCAGGGCCGCGGTGCCCTCCAGCGCCAGCACCCAGAGCACGCCGTAGAGCACGTAGTGCGGCTTGTACATCACCGCCGTGAAGCGACCGATGCGAACGACCGAATCCAGGAGACCGGGAGCGGACGCGATGCGAGCGCTCATCCGTCACTCCACCGGTCCCACATGGTCACCTCCGCGGCCGGAGTGCGCCGCAGGCCGGGCCCCCGGGAACCGGGCAGCAGATGCGCGACCGGCAGCATCGCAACCTGGGTGACCTGGTCGAACGGAATCCCGAGCAGATCGGCGATCTCCCGCTCGTAGGCCAGATGCGCGGTCGTCATGGTAGACCCGAGCCCGCGTTCGTGCAGGGCGAGCATGAAATTCCATACCGCCGGGTAGATCGAGCCGTAGAAGCTGGCGAGCAGCAGCGGGGACGCGTTCGCGGGCGGCCGCCCGAGCGAGCACACCATGACCAGAGCGGGCACCTCGTGCAGGTGCGCGGCGAGGTGCTGGCCGGAGGCCAGATCGCCGAGCTGGTCGGGGCGGGGGGTGCGTGCGGAAAGGTAAGCGGCGAAACCCTTTCGGTAGTAGTCACCGATCTGCTGTTTGACCGCCGGATCCTCGACCACGAGGAAGCGCCACGGCTGACGGTTGGTGCCGCTCGGGGCGTGCACCGCGATATCGAGGCAGTCCAGCAGATCCTGGCGCGCGACCGGTCGAGTGAGATCGAGACGGCGGCGGAAGGCGCGGGTGCTGGTCAGCAGGTCGGTGCCCTTGAAGTCCTCAGCCATCAGACTCCTTCGATATCGGCCTCGGAAACCAGCGCGTCCTCGGCGAATTCGAGATCGATCTGGGCGGCGACGGCATCGGCCTGGTGGATCTCGCAGTGGATCACGATATTGCCCGCACCTTGATCGGTGATCTCCGCGGTGCATTCAGCGGGCAGATCCAATTCGACGAATCGGTCGAAAGCGCTTGCCACACATTCGAGTTGGGGCAGATCACGCACGAGCATCGACAAGGCGGTCTGACGGCAGGCCTCGATGAGCAGGCTGCCGGGCACATGGTCGAGCTGGTGGTCGAACAGGAAGGGATGGCCGAGATCGGGAACGAGCGTCGCCCGCGCGACCGCGCCGGTGCGCACCGGCGGGCTGATCACCACATTGCGCCAGTTCTCCCGGCCCACCGCGGCAGGTGCGGCCCGTTCGGTGAGAGCCGAGGCACCGTGAAATGGTCCGAGCCCCAGGCTTTCCCGGAATCCACTGCGCAGTGCCGACCACTGCCGTGGGGTCACCCAGGAGAAGGATCCGTCGACCGTCAGCATCGGCTCGCCATCGGATTCGATTTCGAGCACCATATCGAGACCTTGCAGCACACCACCGCGCTGATGTCGCTGCGGAACTCGCACCCGCATGACCAGATCCGCTGGCGCGGTACGGACCTCCCAGGCGGTGGTGTCGGAGCCGGTACCGTTGAAGGTGCGCACCACGAAGCCCATTTCGGGCGGCACCTCATAGAACTTGTGCGTCAATGCGATAGCGGCCTGTCGCGCCGCCTCCATGACCACCAGTGGATCGTGGCGCACCGCGAGCGATCCGACGTGGTCGCCGTAATAGGCGTGCATCCTGGGTAGTTGGGCCCCGGCGACGAAGGTGTGTTCGCCCACGGCGTCCAGCGAGGTGACGAACACCTCCGAGACCGCGCACCGGTGCGCGAGTTCCCGGGATATCGTGCGGATATGGCTTGCCGTCTGTACGGCGGCCGTTTCTGTGGTCACGGTCGACCCTCCAACCATTCCTCGGCCGACACCGGCCGTAACATCTGCGGCTCGGTGCCGGTCCGCATGGGAAGTACATAGGATCCGAGCAAGATCGCCGACCAGGGATCCAGATCGCGGCCGTCGGCCCAGGCCTGATACAGCAACTGTGCGCAATCTGCATCCGAGGTCGGATCGAAGCCGGGTGGGACAGTCCGGCCGTCCCGTTCGAGATCGCGCAGCACCCGGTCGAGCGCATCCGCCCGCTCGAAGCTGCGCGCTGGTGTGCGCACGTACAGGTCCTGTGCGATCGCGGTCGCCTCCGCCGAGCGGTCCTCGCCCGCGCACGCCTGCGCGATCACCCCGGCTCGGCTCCACTCGTCCAGGTAGATGGCGAGTTCGCGCAGGACATCTGCGGGATCGTCGGGTGAATGCACCAGATTCAGCAGGTAGTTGTGGCGGCCGAGCAGATACCGCAACTCGCCCGGTCGGCGCTTGCGGGGATCGGTGGCGCCCTTCGCCTCGGTGAGCCGCACCGGAACCGGCAAAGCGCCGTCGGCTCCGTGCACCACGAGCACCAGCACGTCCGAGATACCGACCAGCAGATCCGCGAGGCGTCGGCGTTCGGGCGAGGCGATATTCCAGGCGAAGTACCACAGCGCGCGGGCCAGATGCCGGTCCACCGGAATGCGGCAGGCGCCGACAATGTGAAATCCGTTGTCGGCCAGCCAGTTCAGTGTCGGCTCCACGGAACGGGCGACAATCGCGTCCGGCTTGAGCAGCAGGAGCGAATGTTCCCTGGCGAATTTGGCCGCGTCGACGCCGAGCCGGTCGAGCTGGTCGACCGTTTCCTGGACGTAGGTGTCGGCGACGTAGGCCTCGACCTTCTCCGGCGACGGTGTCAGCGTGCTCAGCAGCTGCCGCAGTGGCTCGGGGGTGATGGCACTCATTGCGCGGCTCCGTCGAAGTCGTTGCTGGCCAAGATATCCTCGATCGAAGGCAGCGGTATTCCCAGATAACCGGATTCCAGGCAATAGTCCAACAGCAGCCGCAGATACTCCTTACCCGTCGCTGGGGACAACTTGCCGAGCAACACGTCGGCGTGGGTGGTGTCGAAGACCAGCCGCCGTCGGAAGTAGCTGGTGTAGAGCGCGCCGATCCGGCGGTAGTACTCCCGCTCGATCGGCTCGAGGTCGTCCTCGGCGAAGGTTGCCTCCGGCACGAAGGTGGCGACCTCGAACGACGGGTATTCGGCGAGTACATCGGACACCTCGCGCAGGGACAGGGTGTCGCGGCCGAGGGCGTGCAGCGTGCGGTTGCACGCGGAGTCGAAATCCAGTACGGCAGCAGCGATCACATCGGCGACATGATCGACCGGCGCCAGCGACAGCGTCGCATCGTAGCGGCCGGGTAGCGAACGGAGCTTGCCCTCGACCATGAGTTTCACGACGGTGTAGAGGTTCTTGTACTCCCGGATCACACCGGTATCGCTGGCTCCAGTCACAATGCCCGGGCGCACGATCACCCACTGCAGACCCTCCGCGCCCGCCGCCCGTATCAGCTGTTCGGCGCGAAACTTGCTGTTCTCGTAGCCATTTCCGAAGCTCTGGCCCGCGCGGAGGTCATCCTCGGAAATGGTGCCGCCGCGCATACCGCAGACATAGGCGGTGCTCACGTGCACCAGCGGCACATCCCATCGGCGGGCGAGCGCGATGGCGTTCGCGGTGCCACGCACATTGAGGTCCTCGTAATCGGCCGCCGACGCGTCGAATGCCGTTGTCGCCGCGCAGTGCACGATGATGCCGACCCGTTCGGCCAGATCCGCGGCGACACCTTCGGCCAGGCCGAAACCGGGCACCCGGACATCTCCCGCGACCGCCGTCCCGGCCTCGATGAGCGTGCCGTCATTGCGCACAATGGTCGAATTGCTGTGCAGCACAGCGGCAACCGGCCGACTCGCGGCCGCCAGCCG
The DNA here is from genome assembly GCF_040609795.1 of Nocardia sp. NPDC004604. Lineage (NCBI taxonomy): Bacteria > Bacillati > Actinomycetota > Actinomycetes > Mycobacteriales > Nocardiaceae > Nocardia > Nocardia sp. NPDC004604. The sequence goes on along the minus strand of NZ_JBEXLC010000101.1, from coordinate 19,083 downwards.
TGCCACCACCTCCGCGCCGACCAGACCCGCCGCGCCGGTGACCAGAACGGTATCGCCGAGGCTCACCCGTGCACCTCGCCGACCTGCTCGGCCGCCGCCAAGGTGCCGGACACCAGGGCGATCACCGCATCGACTCGACGGACTCCGACCAGCTCCTCCGGCCGGTAGCGCGGCAGCGCGAACGCCCGTTCCAGCACGACCGTGAGCTCCATCAGACGCAGCGAATCGAAGCCGAGGTCTTCCACGAGGCGGTGGTCGTCGGACAGCTCGGCCGGTGGTTGCGGGGCCATGGCCAGGACAAGTCTGCGCACCTTGTCGGCGGGTCCGTCCGTCACCCGGGCACCGCCCCCGATCGAATCGCTGCGCGATGCTGCCGTCATGCCGGCTCTCCTTCCCGGAGATGAGGTTGTTGGCCACCGGAGGTCAGCAGATCGCGGGCCTCGTCGAGGGGCAGGTCGGTGTTCAGGTAGCCAGCGATGCGCAGCCAGTCATAGCCGATCGCCAGGGTGCGCCGCCATTGCTCACGCGAATCGAAGGAGGCCGGGAATTGTGCTGTCGCAGCGGAACCCGCGGCCACCGACCGAACCAGGGCGACGAAATCATCGAGTATCGCCAGCCCGGCAATGGTATCGCCGCCGCTGCGGATGATCTCCGAGAAGCGCACCCGCCGTGCCGATTCCAGCTGCGCCAGCAGCTCATCGTGGCGCACGGCGTGCACCGGCAACAGCCGCCGAACTGTCGACACGGGCGCGACATCGGCGGGCAGCGGGTGAATCCCGAATGCGGACAACAGCACACGCACCGCCATCGCGATCAGCCGATGGGCGGCAATATCGGCGACCGCCCCCTGAGAGTTCTTGACCGCTCCCGCCAGATCCTCCCTGGCGTTCTCCAAGACGATATTCGACCACACCAGATTCAGCGCGCATTCGGTGAATCTGATCGCGGGCAGCGGCGATAGCGTCGCGATCACATCGTCGCGGGCCGCGCCGGTCAGGCCGAGCGCTGGCGCGACCGAACTCGGCACCGGCGTATACGGCTTGACCGACTTGCACATGGCCAGTGCTGGTTCGACGAGTTCGCCACCGCGCCACTGCAATCCGACCAGACCGAGCCCGAGGAATTCGGTCAGATCCGCAGCGATATCGTGCTCGGCACGAGCCAGCACATCGCGCAGTGAGTGCCGGAACACCACTGAGCGCCAGGCGCGGGCAGCGGAGTCCGAGAGCGCGAAGACATCACGGTCGTCGCGGATCACATGCACCCGACCGCCGATCGTCCAGGTTGTCACCCGGGGTGTTCGTGCGAACAGGAGCTGATGCGGATCGTCTGCGACCTCGGATATGCCGAGCGCGGCGGCCAACTCCCAAACTTGTTCCCACACCACATTTTCAGCAGGGAAGCCGAGTTCGCGGTAGCGATCGATCAGCTCGTGGTCGCCGATGCGGTCGAGTTGGTGCGGCAGCCATTTGGTCTCCAGATAGCTTTCGCCCCGGCGGGCCGCCCAGCCCTTCATGGCCTGCAGCAGTCCGTCGCGCGCCCACTCCCCGGCCTCGTCCTCCGCTTGCAATGCCCGCAATGCGACCGCGTAGCGCAGCGCCTGCGTTGCGCGCCGGGTCCACCAGTCCGCGATCAAGGCGGCGAAGTTCGAATGCGGAAGCAGCGCACGCAGTTCCGCGATATCGGGCGTGCCGGACTTGACCAGGGTCGCGCGCAGGAAGCGCTGACACCGGTTGAGCAGATCCTCGTCGAGCCGGTCCGGATCACCCGCCTGTGTCAGCTGATCACGCAGCTGCGCCTCGGACCGGGTCCGCACTTCCACCCGGCGTCCGTCGATGAACAACACCGTCGGCAACGTCGGCAGTTCTTCATCACCCGGCGCGACGACCAGGAAGTCGACATCGGATCCGGCATTGCCGAATCCCTCCGCCAGCGATCCTTCGAACAGAACGGCCGAATCGCGCGGCACCACAATGCTTTCCAGCGCACAATCGAGTAGCTGACGCACCCGCTCTGCGGGCAGGGCGGGCTCGGGAACGGCCCCATCGGTACCGGCCCGATCGGCGCGCGGTTCCGATTCCGCGGCACCATCGGCCGCGTGCACCACCGCGCCTGCCAGCGCACCGTCGACGAACAGCTGCCACATGTGCCGACGCCGCGGCTTACCACTGGATGTGCGGCGAATGATGCCGCGCGGTCCGGTCACGATGGTCACCGTCTGCGCGGGCCCGAGTTCACCGCGAATGATCCTGCGCGCCTCGGCAATCCAGTCACCGGGTGCCGATTCGGCGAACAATGCGATGCCCTGGGCACCAGCCTCGGTGATCGCGACGGCCGCGAGTTTGCCCTTGGTGATCCCGGTTTCCTGAGCGACCCGGGATTCGATGTCCTCCATGAACACCGACCGCCCGCGCACCTTCAGGCTCGAACCCATCCGGCCGAGTACGAACACCTCACCGTTGTGCAGGAATCCGGCATCACCGGTGAACAGCACGCTTTCGACGATCCGCGTCGACGAACCACCGGTCGGCTCGCCAGAGTAGCCCAGTGCAACCGAATCGCCGACCACGATCATCTCGCCAAGGATGCCGTCCGGTAGCTCCCGGCCGTCTTCATCCACCACCCGCACCGTCGATTCGGGCGTCGAGTACCCCAGTCCGGTGATCCAGCCGGAGCCCTCGACGCGGTGGGTATCGTCGAGCAACTCTTCGGCCAGAATCGTAATCGGCTCGCCGAAGCGCAGATTCGGATTGTCCAGCCGCAGGGTGGTGATGGGCCGGTTGCGCGCGGAGGAGGTCACCATCAGCGTCGCCTCGGCCAAACCGTAGGCGAGGGTGTATGCGTTGGTCGAAAAGCCCCGGCTGCGAGTGAGATTCGCGAACGACTGGAGATCGGCCACCTCGACCGGCTCGGAACCGACGGCCAGCGTGCGCCATCCGGACAGATCCAGGTCCGCGATCTCCTCCGCCGCGACCCGATGCGCCACATAGCCGAGCGCGAAGGACGGCGACGGGGTGTGCTGGGCATGGGTCATGGCACGCAGCCAGCGCGCGGGGTCACGGACGAACTGGTCCGGGCGCATCAGATACAGATCGCCCTGATTGGTCACGGTGGTGAGGAATGCGCCGACCAGACCCATATCGTGATAGAGCGGCAGCCAGGAGACCATGGTCTCGCCGGGCCGCCAGTCGATCAGCGCCGAGATCATCGCGATGTTATTGGCCAGGTTGTGCCAGCTGACCCGCACCCCGCGCGGTGTACCGGTGGATCCCGAGGTGAATTGCAGCAGCGCGCATTCGTCCGGCTCCCCGAATTCACGAACCTCGGGCGCCGGACCCAGTTTCGCGGCATCGATCACCAGCGGCTCATCGGTGCGGCCCGCCGCGACCGCGGCCCTGCGCACCAAATCCTCGAATTCGGTCGAAGTCACCACCAGTCGCGGCCGGGCCTGCTCCAGAACGGCCGCAATATGGGCGATGATCTGGTCGAGGTCGCCGAACATCGGCGGCGCGACCGGCGTGAACACCCCGCCGCACGCCCACACGGCGTAGAACGCTGCGGCACAGGGGAATCCGGTCGGCATGATCACACACGCACCGTCACCGCTGCCCATACCGTGCGCGCGCATGCTCGCCGCGATCGACCAGGTCAGCTCGGCGAGATCGGCATAGCTGCGGTAGTCCCAGCCGTCGGACTCATCGGCCAGATAGATCCCGGTGTCCCGCGCCGGCTCTGCGAGCCAATTGCGAACTGCGGCAACGTTTTCGTCAGGTTTCATTCCGCAGATCTCCTTCGGACAGCACAGTCACCGTTCCGTTTGTACCATCGACCCGAATTCGCATACCGGGCCGTATCTTTTTGGTCAGATCCTTGACCTGAACCACCGTCGGCACGCCCAGCTCCCGCGCCACGATCGCGACATGGGTCAGCGGGCTGCCGCGCTCGATGACCAGCGCCGATGCCGAGGGCAGCGCGGCCACCCAGCCGGGATCGGTGCGGTATGCCACCAGAATGCCGCCCGCGACGTCGCGCGGCTCGTCGACGACCACCGCATTGCCCTCGACGAGCCCGGAAGCCGATGGCGTACCTGGCAGCACGGTGCCGACGGTCGCGGCCGGAGTGTCGGCGACCGGCACCCAGCCCTGGCGCGCGAGTTCGGCGCGCCCGAAGGTCGCGCCGGTGGTGACGAAGCGGGCCGGGGCCACCAACTCGGCGTCCCTGGCGCGCTGAGCTTTCCGTGCGGCGACCAGCTCGCGCAGACCGGCGGTATCGGCGCCCTCGTAGCAGCCGCGCAACTCCTGGACGGTCAGTGCGAAGACGTCGCCGAATTCATCGATGACGCCGCGGGCGACCAGATCTCGGCCCATTACCCGGATCATCCGCTTGACCATCCCGAAGGCCCTGGTGCGGCAGAACCGCAGCCGCTCGCGATGGGCGGCGCTGCGATTCACCTTGCCGCGCAGGCGTTCATAGATCCGGCGCCGGAAGCCGCGCAGATTGGCATCGAGGTATTCGTCGGCCTCGGCACTGCGGCTGTGCTGCGCGGCCTCGCCGACCCGGCCGATCGCACTGCGCAGCATGATGAACAGGCTCGCGGGATCCTCACGCAGATCCGGTGTTTCGAGTTTGAGCTCGTCCAGGCTGCGATAGCCGTAGCGGTCGATATAGGCCTCGACCCGGCCGCGCAGCTCGGCGTGATCACCCAGCGCATCGTAAATCTGTTCCGGCGGTGTCGAATTGATCAATGACACCAGCTCGGGGTCGGTGCGGACGAACTGCGCCAGCTCGGTCATGGCGCGGGCCGGTTCGGCGGATTCGACATCCGCGCCGGGGCCGACCACGGCGTAGAGAAACCATTCCGGCACCTTCGGCAGCAGCAGCTTGGTCAGCAGGTACATCAGACCGGTGCAGGTCAGCAGGATGGCGTCGAGGACCATCAGCGGGCCCCAGCGTTCGACCAGGTCGCGGTCGACCTTGCGATAGGCGGCATAGGCCTGTTCACCGGTCAGCGTCGAATAGTCGAGTGCATCGTATTCGTCATAGACGCGGTAGAACTCGGCCATGAAGCGCTCGACCATATCGTCGATGCCGAACAGCCGCCGCACATAGGTGACCGTAGTGACCCCGCGCGAGCGCAGTCGCGCCAGCGGCGTGCGGAAGGTGTACGGGCGCAGGGTCTTCGCGATCTCATCGGGCAGCGGTTCATCGACGCCGAGCGCCGCCTCGAGCACCTTTCGGTTCAGCGGATATCCGGGCGCGATGCCGACCATCCGGTACCAGTGCAGCAGGTTGTAGTAGACCCGGCCGTGAAAGTAACCGAGCAGCACCGGAGTCCAGCGATCGGTCTGGCGCAGTTGTGCGGCGGGCACCCGCAGCGATTTCGCGTAGCCGTGATACACCCGGCCGTAGATATCGGCGGCCGTCGTATAGGTCAGCGGGGAGGTTATGCCGCTGAAACTCTCGATGATGTTGGAGTTGTCCCAGATTCGCTGTTCATCGTCGGCGACGACCTCACCTGCGCCGCGCAGCACCGCGCCACGCACCGCACCCTCGCCGACCGCGGTGGTGATCGGCCGCGACTGCAGCAGCCAGAGCCCGTCGACATCGATGGCCCACTCGATGTCCTGTGGCGCACCGATATCGGCCTCCAGCTTGCGTCCCCACTCCACCAGCTCGGCCAGTTCGGCATCGGCGAGCACGGTGCGCTCGCGCTGCTGCTGCTCGACCTCCAGCACCGCGTAGCCCTGCTCCCCGACGGGTGCGTAGGTCCGATCCTTGTCCCCCACAGTCGTTTCCAGCACCGTACCGGTGGATTTGTCGACCACCACCGAGTCGGCGTCCACCGCACCGGACACCAGCCCCTCGCCGAGGCCGTACACCGCGCTGACCACCAATTCGTCGGTGGCGCCGGTGATCGGGTTCGCGGTGAACATCACCCCGCTGGCGCGCGCGGCGATAAGGTGTTGCAGGACAACGGCTATTGCCGCGGCACGCGACTGTCCGTGCGCGAAGGCATAGCGGATTGATCTGTCCGAGAACGCCGATGCCCAGCAGTCGCGCACCCGGCCCGCGACCGCGTCGACACCGTTGACGTTGAGGAACGAATCGAATTGGCCCGCATAGGAATGGCCGAGGCCGTCCTCGACGAGCGCCGAGGATCGCACCGCGATCGCACTGGCGCCGAGGCGGTCGTAGGCGTCGCCGATCAACTCGAGGACCGTCGGCGGCAGCGGCGCGGCGACGATCGCGGCGCGTAATTCCGCACCGGCGGCCAGCACCGTCGCCAAGTCATCCGATGATGTGACTTTCACCACAAGGGCGGCCAGATCGACGTCCGTGTCGGTTTCGATAAGGAACCGGTCGAAGACGTCGGTGCCGAGCACTGCCCAGTCCGGGACGCGGAAGCCACCATTGTGCAAGGTGTACAACCCACGCGCTTTACCCCCGGCCAGCGCGGCAAATGTCGCTGGGTCGGTCCACGGTCCAAGAACCTGCAAGTCATCACTCCCATCACCCCCGTTCACCGCACCGGAGCAGGCGCTCCGGCACCACATGGCAGAGCGAACCGAGGGGTTGTTTGGATATATCCGAGATTTCAATCTCACGTTAGCCCGCAATCCTGTGGTACTGCTTCCCAAAAGACATTGGTTCGAATGCCTCGAGCCACCGCTAAGCTGATCCCTCGAGCGACCTGCACGCGGTCGCTGGCGGGCGGCGTGACGTTCGCGGGTTGTGAGGAGTGATTCGGCGTGAGTTGGACCTTCACCCCGGACGAGTTCGCCCATATCTGGCGCGAAACCGAATTGGATCGTCACCCGTATCCGCTGCGCATCCTGGAGACGCCGCGCACCGAGACCGACGCCGACAAGTTGCGCGCACAACTGAACGAGCGGCTACCACCGCGCAGCGATCCCGACCTATCGGCGTGCCTGCGGATCATGGCGAATCCGCAGACCCGGATCGTGGCGATCGGCGGCGGACACGGTCCCGGCACCGAGATCCGGATGCTGGCCTGCGCCATCTACGACCGCGCCGTACTCGCCGTGCAGGAGCCCGGATCCGGCCCGGATTTCGGCGGGCGCGTACGTCTTTCGATCGGTCTCAGTGCCAAGCTCGGTGCTCGGATCGCGGCGTTGCTGCCCGCAGTCCCGGCCGGTCACGAACCGCCGCGGGCCGCCTCTGCCGAGGCGATCCGCGACGAAGAGGTGGTTGTCGTCGCGCAGCGTTCGGTGCCATCGATCCGGCGGCTGCTGCTGAAGCCGCACACCGCCGAGGGACATATCCGGATCGAGGGTCGACTGGACCATCCGAGTCCGCAGCCGCCGATCCACTACACCTGGATCGACGTCAAGGGCGACGGACGCTATCTGATCAAGGCGGGCGATACCGTGCACATCGTGCCCGCCTCGGCCGAACAGCTCGCGACGCAGCTGCAGAAACGCATTCCCGCGCAGGCCCGATAAACCGTCACCGACCGGAACAATTTCAACCGGACGCATAGCCAACGGTTAGTCTGAGGCGGACCGACCGATCCCCGGGGGTGTGCATGACGATCGAGAGCAGCCGAGCCGATATTGCCCGCTTCAAACAGGAGGCACAGGCGGGCACCGTCAAATTCGATCCGGACGCGGCGCGGCGTTGCGCCGAAATGTACGACCACCAGGCCGACCGGCTCATCTATCTACGACAGCGTCTCGAATCCGCCGGTGAGCTGGCCGGATTCGGCGGATTCATCTCCGCACAGCAGTTGCAGGCCGGATTCGCACACAAGGCCCGCGACGCCGCCACGCTGCTCGACCACTACATCGAGGCCGCCTACCGGATGAAGGAGGCGTTCCTCATCAGCGGCGGGCTGTTCGAGGAGGCCGACGCCGCGAACGCCGCCGCACTGCGGGCGATCGAATCGCGGGTGCCGCGATGAACGTCGCATCGCTCAGCGATTCCGTTGGGATCGGACGACCGGGAATACCGCATAGCGTCGTGCTTCCGTGGAGGGTGCGGCAGATGACGGGGAATACCGCATCGCGCAACGAATCCGTCGGAGGTCGCGGTCGGGCGACAGCGAATACCGCATCGCCCAACGCATCCGTCGACAGTCGCGGTCAGGCGACAGCGAATACCGCATCGCCCAACGCATCCGTCGGAGGTGGGCCAGATGACGGGGAATAGCGCATCGCGCAACGATTTCGTCGGGGGTGGCGGTCGGGCGACGGGTGGGAATGATCCCGACTACATCAGCTCGATGGAGCACTTCGAGTCGATGAAGCACGAGGAGATCTACGCCAAGACCCAGCAGATCGATGCGGCCCAGATCCTCAATGCCTCGGTCACCTGGCTGGAAGTTGCTGGCACGCTTGCCAGTTCGTTCCCGCTGACTCGGGCCAGCTCGGATCGGGTGATGAATACGATGGCCTGGGAGGGCGCGGCGGCCGAGGCCGCCTATGCCAGCGCCCGCAGCTACGCCGATTCGGTCGATCAACTCGCCGCGATCATGGGCCAGGTCGGCACCCGTCTCGGCGCCGTGGCCGCGGCCGCCGAGGCCGTGAAGATAGCCGTTGTGCCACCGGGCAATTCGGGCCCGATCGGCACCATCGCGCGCCTGCTCGAGGCCGCCAACGTGATCAATGCGCAGATGGCGGATGAGGCGCTGCGCCAAGAGGCCGTCCTCGCCATGAACATGATCTACAAACCGGCCTACCAGATGGCAGGCACCGCAATCCCCGCCCTGCCCGCCCCACCCGCGCTCCCCGGCACACCGGGCCCGGCACCGTCGGTACCCCGGCACTCGCAGCCGTACGCCGTGCCCGACGATCAAGCCCCCGCACCGACACCACAGCCGACCCAACCCGGCATACAGATCCCCGAACCGACACCGTCGACACCGGAATCCCAACCGCCACAACCCACCCCGGCGCCCACCCCGTCCACACCGGAATCGGAAGCGCCACATCCGACTCCGGCCCCCAGCACCCCGGCGCCGACCACGCCGACACCGGAATCGCCAGCGCCACAACCGACTCCGGCACCAACCACGCCACAGCCCGCCCCAGCCCCACAGCCGACACCACCCACACCGGAATCCCAAGCACCACAACCCACCCCGGCACCAACGACCCCACAGCCAGCTCCGTCCCCCGAGCCGACACCAATCCCTGCACCGCAAACCTCAACGCCGGAACCAGCACCCCAGCAGGCTCCGCCACCCCCTCCGCAGCCGAGCCCGGATCCGACGCCACCGCCGACAACCCAGCACACACCGCCCCCAACACCTGAACCGCAAACCCCCACACCGCCAACCCAGCAGGCACCCCCACCGACACCGGCGCCACAACCGCCAGCCCCGGTTCCCGGCCCAACCGGCCCCACCGCACCGCTCCCCGACCCAGGCGGCCAACCCGGCATCACCGGCCCCATCCCCGAAGACTCCGGCCAATCCCAACCCCCATCCACCACCAATCAACCCGGCGTCATCCCAACCCCCGACGCCACCCGCTAACCCAGCCGCACACTGATCCCGTGGCGGACCGGTCGGCCGTCGAATCGGTATGCGCGAGAACCCCGCCCGACGCCACCGGCGTCGACGCCTGTCGCAGCAGGCAGCGCCGCCTGACCGCACCGGCGGCGCTTCACCACAGGTGCAGGAAGCTCCGGACGTCGTCATACCCGTCGACGGCCCGACCATCCACGTCCGACGGGTCAGCCTCGGCACGCGCTGCCAGCGACTTCACCAGTGCGAGGGCTTCATCGCTGAGACGTCCGAAACGCCGAGCGGTGTGTCCCGGGCATAGGCCGGCCAGTCCGAGCAACGGACTACCCGGCACGGCCCGTGTCCCAACCTGCACGCACCAGTGCTCGACGAACTCCACGTCGTCGTCGTTCAACGCGCTTCCGACCAGGACACTCGCGGCCTCCCCCTCGGCCGTGCGGTCACGCAAAGCCCGCTCCAACGTCTCGACCACGACCTGGTGCGGCAGCGCAGGAGGGTTCTCAAAACTCAGATGAGAGTGCACCGCGCGAGACTACGTGCCCCGCATGATCCACACTCATCCGAGTCGTAGCCATTGGTTGATTGCGGCGATGTGGACGGTGGTCAGGTAGCGGCTGCTGGGTATCCGGATTTCGCGCGAGGACACCGGGGTTCGACCGGATCGGCCGCACCCCGGTGGAATGGCGTCAGACCTGGGCGTACTCGGCTGTGACGTCGAGGATCCAGGTGATGCCGAAGCGATCGCGCAGCATCCCGAACCCGGGCGCCCACTGCGCCGGGCCGAATTCCTCGATGACGCTTGCCCCGTCCGCGAGGCGTTCCCACAGCGCGCCGACCTCCTCGACGGTGTCGCCGCGGACGGAGAGGAAGAACGGTTCCGTGGTGCGGGTGGCGCCGTTCTCGCGGCGGGTGGTGGGCGCGCCCTGGGCGACCGGTGCGTCCGCACCGGGCACGTCGTAGGCCATGACCCGGAAGCCGTTGTCGGCGATGACCTGGCCGAACACCACCTTGGTTGCGTCGGGCAACTCGGCGGGCATCCCGAAGTCGCCGTAGGTGGCGATGGTGGTCTGCCCGCCGAACACCGACTGGTAGAACTCCAGGGCCGCACGGGCCTGACCGTGGAAGTTCAAGTGGGCGACAGCGTTTACCGACATGGTGATCGGGTCCCTTCGGAGGTGATTTCGCCGCCGGAGGGTTCCGGCGACAACGCCACCCTGTCAGCAGTACCGGTCAGAGAACGTCCGCTATTTATGGCAGCCTGGTCACCATGCCGACCGCTTCTTCGAAGGTGACCTCCCGCCGCCTGCTCTCGCTGCTGTCGTTGCTGCAGGTCCGCCGTGACTGGCCGGGAATGCTGCTCGCCCAGCGGCTGGCGGTGAGCGAACGCACGGTTCGCCGCGACGTCGATCGGCTGCGCGAGCTCGGTTACCCCGTCCAGGCGGTCAAGGGACCCGAGGGTGGTTATCGGCTCGAGGCGGGCAGCGAGCTGCCCCCGCTGCTGTTCGACGACGAACAGGCGGTCGCGCTCGCGGTGGCGTTGCGGATCGCGGTCGGGACGGGAGCGGGTATCGAAGAGGCCGCCGCACGCGCTTTGGCAACGGTGCGGCAGGTCCTGCCGTCCCGCCTGCGGCAGCGCGTCGACGCCCTCGACGTGACCGCGGTCGAATCGGCCGGACGCGGCGCCGATCCCCAGGCCGACACCGCCGTTCTGCTCGCGCTGAGCGCCGCCGTCCGGTCCGCAGAGGAGGTGCGGTTCGACTACCGGTCGGCGGCAGGGCCGCAGGATCCCGGGTTGCGGCCGGCGCGGCGGGTGCAGCCGCACCACCTCGTGGTCCGGGGTGGACGCTGGTACCTGATCGGATGGGATCCCGAGCGGCAGGATTGGCGGATTTATCGGGCCGATCGGATGGCGCTGCGCGTCCCCAACGGGCCGCGCTTCACCCCCCGGCAAGTGCCAGGTGGCGATGTCGCCGCATTCCTATCTGCCCGGTTCAAAGGCTCCGACAGCGCGGACATCTGGCCCTGTCGCGGTGAGGTGGTCCTCGACCTCCCCGCCGCACAGGTGGCCCCGTTCGCCGGCGACGGAATCGTCGAGGAACTCGGCCCCGCCCGCACCAGACTGCTGACCGGTTCCTGGTCCTGGGCCGCACTCGCCGCGACGCTGGCGCGTTTCGACACCGAGATCGAGGTCATCGGCCCGGACTCACTGCGTGACGCCTTCGCCGCTCTGTCCCGGCGCGCCGCACGCGCCGCACGCCCGGGGTCATAAGCGAGTTCGAAGCATCGGGCGAGCTCGCGCGGCGACAGCCTCAGGTAGTCGGCGAGAATTCGTAGAATTTGGGGTGCTGGCAAGGATCGTGTCACCTGGTACATGAGCGGCGATCCGACTAGGACGGGCCTGTTCTAGGCTCGCGGGGCGGCGCTGCACGCCCGCATAGGTGGCCGCCAGCAGTATCCGACCGCAAAACTTCTGCCCCGGCAAGTGCTCTGGACACCGAGTACGCACTCCCTGGGGCGATCCCGGTGGGCGGTCAGACCTTGACCAGGTCGTCGGCGTGAATTACCGGGCGCTGCATGGTATCCGGGAGTTCGGTCGTGGAGCGGCCGAGCATGCCGGATAGTTCGGCGCTGTCGTATTCGACGACACCGCGGGCGACGATGCGGTTGTCAGGGGCGATGAGGTCGACCACATCGCCGCCATGGAAGCGGCCGCGGACGCCGGTGATGCCAGCGGCCAGCAGGGAGCGGCGGCGGTGGGCAACGGCTTGGACGGCGCCCTCGTCGATCAGTATGGCGCCGCGGCTGTCGGCGGCGTGGCGGACCCAGAATTTGCGGGCGGAGAGGCGAACCGGGCGCGCGGCGAAGGCGGTGCCGACGGTGCCCGCGCTCAGCGCGATATCGGCCGCGGTGGCGGCCGCGAGCAGGACGGGTACGCCCGCGTCGGCGGCCAGGCGGGCCGCGGAGAGTTTCGAGGCCATGCCGCCGGTGCCGAGCGCACCGCCGCTACCCGCGATGACGCCGTCGAGGTCGGCGCTGCTGCGGACCTCGGGGATGAACTTCGCGGCGCCCTTGCGCGGGTCGCCGTCGTAGAGGCCCTCGACATCGGAGAGCAGCACCAGCGCATCGGCACCGACCAGGTGCGCGACCAGCGCGGCGAGCCGGTCATTGTCCCCGAAGCGGATCTCTTCCGTTGCAACAGTATCGTTTTCGTTCACCACGGCGACCGCGCCGAGCGAGCGCAGCCGATCCAGGGTGCGCTGCGCATTGCGATGGTGTTCGCGCCGGGAGAAGTCGTCGGCGCTCAACAGCACCTGGCCGACCGTGCGCCCGTATCGCGCGAACGAGGTGCCCCAGGCATGCGCCAATGCCAACTGGCCGACACTCGCCGCGGCCTGTTTGGTGGCCAGATCCCTTGGGCGGCTGGTCAATCCGAGCGGAGCGATACCGGCACCGATGGCACCGGAGGAAACCACGACCACATCGGATCCGGCCCGCATCCGTGCCTCCACCGCATCGGCGAGCCGATCCAGTCGCGCCGTATCCAGCCCACCCTTCAAACTGGTCAGCGCCGATGACCCGATCTTTACCACCACACTGCGCGCCGCCGCGATCGCCGTCCTGGCCTCACTCAGACCGGACTGCGCCATCGCCTCCGCGATCCCCGAACTCACCTGCATCGCAACAGAACTCCCTGTACCGCAACAGAACCCATCGTATTGATCGATTCAACCGTGCCGGTCCTAGCGCCCGACTCAACCGACCCCGGTGCACCGGCCGGGCCGAACGCCCTCGCCATACCAGCTGATTCAACCGAACTGGCCGTGTCCATCGATCCAGCCGAACTCGACGCCGCGCTGAACTTCCGGAGCAACACCGCACCGTGTCGGCCACTACTGAATTCCGATACCCGCCGATGGGCCGGACCGAGCAACGCCGTGTCAGACTTCGGCGCACACCACAAGCCCACGGCGTCCACGCTATTCCTCGTCGTCCTCGACCAGACCACGCCGCACCCGCGAGGCGTGCTTGCGTTCGGCGGCACTGATCCGGTCGTTCTGCTCCAGGCGGATATCGGTGCCACGGCCAGTGGGCACCATATCGACGCCCGCGGAGATCTGCGGCTCCCATTCGAAGGTGACGTCACCGATGGTGACCGGGGCTCCCGGCTCGGCGCCCTGTTTCACCAGTTCCTCTTCCACACCGAGACGAGCCAGGCGGTCCGCGAGGTAGCCGACGGCCTCGTCGTTGTCGAACTGGGTCTGGCGCACCCAGCGCTCCGGTTGTGGGCCGCGCACGATGAAACCGCCGGGCTCTTCGGGATCGGCGATGACGCTGAAGCCGGTCTCGTGCACCGCGATCGGACGGATCACCGGACGCTTCGGCGCGGCCTTCGGATGCGCCGTGCGATACTGCTCGACCATATCGGCGAGTGCGAATGTCAAGGGGCGCAGTCCAGCTCGGCTCACCGCCGAGATCTCGTAGACCGGCCAGCCACGGGCGGTGAATTCGGCCGTGACCATCTCCGCCAGCTCGGCGGCATCGGGCACATCGACCTTGTTCAGGATCACCACGCGCGGCCGATCGGCCAGATCACCGAGCCCGGTATCGGCATCCAATGCCGGTTTGTAGGCCGCGAGTTCGGCCTCGAGCGCATCGACATCGGAGACCGGATCGCGCCCCGGCTCCAATGTCGCGCAGTCGACGACATGCGCGAGTACCGCACAGCGCTCGAGATGCCGCAGGAAATCCAGGCCGAGCCCGCGCCCCTCGCTCGCACCGGGAATCAGACCGGGCACATCGGCGATGGTGAAGGTGGTCTCACCGCTGGAGACCACACCGAGATTGGGCACCAGCGTGGTGAACGGGTAGTCCGCGATCTTCGGTTTGGCCGCCGAGAGCACCGACACCAGCGAGGACTTACCCGCCGACGGGTATCCGACCAGGCCGACATCGGCCACGGACTTCAGCTCGAGGACGAGATCGCCCTCCTCACCGTCCTCACCGAGCAGCGCGAAACCGGGGGCCTTACGCGCCTTGGAGGCCAGCGCGGCATTGCCGAGCCCGCCACGTCCGCCGCGCGCCACGATGAACTTATTGCCCGCGCCGACCAGGTCGACGAGCACCTTGCCGTCGTCATCGAGCACCACGGTGCCGTCGGGCACCTTCAACAGCAGATCGGTGCCCTGCTTACCGTCGCGGTTACTGCCCTCACCCGGCTTGCCGTTGCTCGCCTTGGCGTGCGGATGGAAGTGGAAGTCCAGCAGGGTGTGCACATTCGGGTCGACCTCGAGCACCACATCCCCGCCGCGTCCGCCATTGCCGCCATCGGGACCGCCGAGCGGCATGAACTTCTCCCGGCGCACGGAGGCGCAGCCGTGACCACCCTTGCCCGCACGCACGTGCAATACAACACGGTCGATGAATTTGGACATGTCCGAATCATCCTCCTCGGTGGTGGCCGTAGCGATTGCTTGCAGGTCGCTCGAAAACCTGCGTTAAGGGATCGCGGTCTTTAGAGAACGCGAAAAGCGGGCCAGGGAATGCACCCTGACCCGCTCAGCTGTTTCCGGAGTGGCTTAAGGCGCTCAGGCCTCGACCGGCTCCTGGACGACGATGTTCACGGTCTTGCGGCCACGCTTGGTGCCGAATTCGACCTTGCCCGCGGCCAGGGCGAACAGGGTGTCGTCGCCGCCACGGCCGACGAGCACGCCGGGGTGGAAGTGCGTGCCGCGCTGGCGAACCAGGATCTCGCCCGCCGAAACGGACTGGCCACCGAAACGCTTGACGCCGAGTCGCTGGGCATTCGAGTCGCGACCGTTGCGCGAGCTGGATGCACCCTTCTTATGTGCCATTTCTGAACTCCTGTGAAGTAATTCGAGAAAGCGCGGAGGCTTACTTGATGCCGGTGACCTTGAGGACGGTCAGCGGCTGACGGTGACCCTGACGCTTGTGGTAGCCGGTCTTGTTCTTGAACTTGTGGATGCGGATCTTCGGGCCCTTGGTGTGCTCGACGACCTCAGCGGCCACGGAGACCTTGGCCAGCTTGTCCGCATCGGTGGTCAGCTCGGCGCCGTTCACCACGAGAACCGGGGCCAGCGCCACGGACGAACCCGGCGCACCCTCGATCTTCTCGACCTTCACCAGGTCACCGACCGCGACCTTGTACTGCTTTCCGCCGGTCTTGACGATCGCGTACGTTGCCATCGGTCGGCTGCCCTTCTTCCTGTCATGCGCGCGGCTCGTGCTCGCGCGGCTGTGTGCTCCCGCCCGGATGACTCCGCTTGGAAACCACAGCACTCTGGTCTGGTAGTCACCGCCGCCTCAGCAACCTGATGGCTCTCGGCTTCGAGCCGAGTCACGAACACAGCGCAGATGAGCGCTGTCGCCGGGCAGCGACTGTCCAAGATTACAGGACGGATACCACGCCGACCAAACCGGTGCCCCGCACCAGGTCACGGTCCTCGCCGCCGGTCCGACTCGGCCGTCCAACGCGGGAACCCCCGTCGCGAAGTGCGGCGGGGGTCCCGAGTTCGGATCCGATCGTGGCGATCAGTTCGCGTCGTCCACCGGCGGTCCGGCGGGACGACCGACGGCCCGGCGGCGC
This sequence comes from Nocardia sp. NPDC004604, assembly GCF_040609795.1. Lineage (NCBI taxonomy): Bacteria > Bacillati > Actinomycetota > Actinomycetes > Mycobacteriales > Nocardiaceae > Nocardia > Nocardia sp. NPDC004604. The sequence continues at coordinate 2,992 of NZ_JBEXLC010000101.1, read as the reverse complement.
GGCTTGCGCGTCGGCACCACGACCGGCATATCCGCCGTGTAATCCACCACGGGCGTTGCGGACGTCTGATCAGCCGTCGGCAGCACGAACACCGCGCCCGCAGTGTCTGCGGCCGGTGCAGCGGCCGAACGCGCCACACGGCGTCTGCGGCTGGCCGAACGGGGCGCCACCGGTTCCGACGCACCGTTGGCCGAGACGGCGGATGCCGCGGGTGCCTCGGATGTGACAGCCTGCTCAGCCGCGGGCTCGGTGACCGCAACGGGTGCCGCTGCCTCGGACGTCGCGGCGGCGTCGACGACCGGCTCAGCGGAGACGACCTCCTCGGACGCGGGCTGGACGGCTTCCACCGCCACCGCTCCGGCGACTTCCTCGGCGACCGCTTCCGCAGCGGCCTCGGCCACCGCCGCAACGGCTTCGTCGACCACGACTTCCTCGACCATGCCCGCAGCCGAGGCGGCTTCGGCAATGGCTTCGATCGCAGCTGCTTCGGCCGCGACAGCCTCGGCTTCAGCCGCAACAGCTTCGGCCGCTTCGGTCGTGACGGCTTCGGCCGCAGCCGTGGCGACCTCACCCTGTGCTTCGGGCTCCTCGCCGTGCGCGGCATCCTCGGACTGATGCGCCGCCATTGCCAGCGCGACCGGATGCGCCCGCTTGACCGCGATCTCCGCCTCGTCTGTCTCCGCGACATGTCCGGTGCCATTGCTGGCAGCGGCAGGCGCACTGGCCGCCGCACTCTTGTCCCGGCCGCGGCGCCGCCGCGATCCGGTCTCCCGGCTGCCACGCGCGGCATCCTCGGTCGCGGTGAGCTCGACCGGATATGTGTGCACGACGATGCCCCGGCCGTGGCAATGCTCACAGGTCGACGAGAACGCTTCGACCAGGCCGGTGCCCAGCTTCTTACGGGTCATCTGGACCAGGCCCAGCGAGGTCACCTCGGAGACCTGATGCCGGGTGCGGTCGCGGCCCAATGCCTCGGTCAGCCGCCGCAGCACCAGATCCCGGTTCGACTCCAGCACCATATCGATGAAGTCGACGACGATCATGCCGCCGATATCGCGCAACCGCATCTGGCGCACGATCTCCTCGGCCGCCTCCAGATTGTTGCGGGTGACCGTCTCTTCCAGGTTGCTGCCGCCTGCACCGGTGAACTTGCCGGTGTTGACGTCGATGACCGTCATCGCCTCGGTCCGGTCGATCACCAGGGTGCCGCCCGAGGGCAGCCACACCTTGCGATCGAGCGCCTTGGCGAGCTGTTCGTCGATCCGATAGGTCTCGAATACGTCGACACCGTTGTTCTCGTGCCGGGAGACCCGGGCGAGCATGTCGGGCGCGACCGTGCGGATGTAGTTCTCGACGGTGCTCCAGGACCGCTCACCCTCGATGACCAGCCTGGAGAAGTCCTCGTTGAACAGATCGCGGATGACCTTGACCAGCAGGTCCGGCTCTTCGTACAGCGTCTTGGGTGAGCCGCTGTCCTTGGCCTCGGAGGCCTTCTCGATGGTGCGCCACGTCGCCTGTAGCCGCTCCACGTCGCGGGCCAGTTCGGCCTCGCTGACGCCCTCCGATGCGGTGCGGATGATCACCCCGGCGTCGGCGGGCACGATATCGCGCAGGATCTCCTTGAGCCGCTTGCGCTCGGTATCGGGCAGCTTGCGGCTGATGCCGGTGGACGAACCACCCGGCACGTACACCAGGAAGCGTCCGGCCAGGCTGATCTGAGTGGTCAGGCGCGCACCCTTGTGCCCAACCGGATCCTTGCTCACCTGGACCAGCACCTGATCGCCCGGCTTGAGCGCCTGCTCGATCTTGCGCTCCTTGCCGCCGAGACCGGCGGCCTCCCAGTTCACCTCACCGGCGTAGAGCACACCGTTGCGGCCGCGGCCGATATCGACGAATGCGGCCTCCATCGAGGGCAGCACGTTCTGCACCTTGCCGAGGTAGACATTGCCGACCATCGACGCGACGCCGGTATTGGTGACGAAGTGCTCGACCAGGATGTTGTCCTCGAGCACCGCGACCTGGGTGGCGGTCGGATGATCGGGGAAGGTCTTCTCGCGCACCACCATCACCCGGTCCACCGCCTCGCGGCGGGCCAGGAACTCCGACTCGGTCAGGATCGGCGGGCGGCGGCGACCGGCCTCGCGACCGTCGCGCCGACGCTGCCGCTTGGCCTCGAGCCGGGTGGAGCCGGTAATGCCCTGCACCTCGTCGACCGTGGCGCGAGTGCGGCTCTTATTGCGCGGCTCGCGCTCGTGCACCACGGTGTTGGGCGGATCGTCCTCGGAGACGACCTCGGCCTCGGCACCCTCACCGGCCACCTTGCGGCGACGACGGCGACGACGGCGACGGCTCGAACCCTCGGGCAGACCGGATTCCTCGTCCTCGCCCTCGGTGTCCTCGGCGGTTTCGGTGGGCTCGGCCTCGGCCTTGCGCGCGGCGGGCTGCTCGTCTTCGGTGGTCTCCTCGGCGACGTCGCTCTCGTCACCTTCGGCATCGGATTCGCTGTGCTGTTCACCGCGACCACGACCACGGCCGCGACGGCCACGCCGCCGACGCCGCGGCTGGTCCGCATCGCCCTGCGGTTCGGTCGGTTCCTGTTCTTCCTCGGTGGTCTCGACCTCGTCCTCGACCACCGGCTCCTCGGCCCGGCGGGTCTCCCGCTCGGCCCGCCGCTGTTTACGCGCCGCTTCGGCTGCCGCGGCGTCCGGCGGCAGGAACAGCGGCGCGGAGACCGCGGCGGCGGCCTCGAAGACGGCCGGCGTCGCGACGTGCGGCTCCTGCGGAACCGAGTGGGTGAACAACTGCACCGACGGCTGGTGTGCCGCGGGCTGTTCCCCTGATGGCAGCGATCCGGACTGATCGATCACCTGGTCCGGTGCGGAAAAAATGAGGCCGGGCTCCTTGGGAGCTGGCTGTTGCTCCGGCGCGACCTCGGCATCCTGTGACACCTCGGCGGCCGGCTCGGTGGTGACGAGCGCCTCGCGGACCGATT
>NZ_JBEXLC010000100.1:0-33655 GCF_040609795.1 Nocardia sp. NPDC004604 | reverse complement strand
GACATGAACTTGCCTATTAATATCAGCAGATTTATTTTTGACTACTACATCATCTTATTTACTATACCCGCAGGTCATTGTGTTCGATCACCGCCACTGATCGACCGATCACATGGACGGTGCGTAGAGGCCCATCATGGCGCCCCAGGCTGCGCCGATTGCGCATCCGATGATGGCTCCGACCAGGAAGAACCAGATCCCGATCGCAACGCCCACCATGCAGCCGAAGGTCGCACCGATGGCAATGGACATCGGTCCCCATGCCTGATGCACACCGGGCATATTCTGCGACGCGATGACCTCATCGGACGGCCCGCCGACCGGTGTCAGGCTCAGTTGCGTGCCAGTGCCGTCCAGCGCCGGTGTCACCGCAAGCGCCTGCCCCGCCTCGGTGCGCAGTGTCGTCGGGATAGTGCCGACTATCGCACCGTCGTCCGCGAGCACATTGACGGCATCCGGCGCGAGGTCGAATCTGCCGGAGGCGAGGGTCACCAGTGCGCTGGTGTGATCCGCCGCGAGACTCGTCGTGTAGGCGATCGGGCCGTCCGAAGCGGTGAAGCTGACATCCGCCAGCCCGGCCTCGCCATGTGCGGTGACCGTGGCAATGCTGGTCGCCGCGACGGCCATAAACGCGGCCGCGAGCAATTTCTTGATGACCATTTGCCTTCCAATCGTTGCCGGTTCCTTTGATGTTCCCCCCCTGACAAACGACGCCGAGACAAGTACAAGCATGCGCCGCCCAATTGACGAATGTCGATGGGATACCGAATTTCCGAATTCCAGTCGGTTTTCTTCCTGGGATTTGCCCCAATTACCCGTGTTCCGCGCGTGTCGCTGAAGACCGATGCGAAATCGACGCGCAACGCTACCCGGACGCCGATGTTCACCCGTTACCATCCCGGCGGCGAGCGGGCCGAGACGGAATGATGCCGCGGGCCAAGTGATCAGGCCGCGGGGATGGACTAGCTGTCGACGTGGACGTGCGGGCGTTCGGCCGGATTCGGCACGGCTCGGCGGATGATCTCCCGGGTCACCGGTGCGACCTCACCCTCGCCGACGAAGAGGAATTTGAGCAGGTTGACCAGCGGATTGCCCTCTGTCCATTCGAAATACACATGCGGTTCCAGGCCGGTGCGGTCGCGGATGGCGAGCAGGATCGCGGCGATGGAATTGGGGACGGCGGTGGCTTCGACGCTGAGGATTCGATAGCCCGCCAATTCGAGTCCCGTCACTCGCAGGTCGGTGCTGAATTCGGAGGCGTCACGGACGATGACCTCCAGGAACAGGATGGGGGCGTCCGCGGGAATGTGGCTCTCCAGACGCTGATCTGCCTCTTTCTCCCGGTACTCCTCGGGTCGACGCTGGTCGATATCGTGGGTAACGATGCGGATCATGCCCTCGGCCGCGGCCCGATCGATCATCGCGGCGGCGGTTTCGTCGAAAGTCACCTCGATGGCCCGCAATTCGAAGGAGCGTCGGGCGCGCGAGACGAAGGACACCACGATGATCGTGACGATGAACAGCGAGGCCAGCTGCACACCCTCGGGGCGTTCGAAGATATTCGTGATGGTCGTGTATACGAAGACCGCCGATATCGCGCCGAACCCGATCACCTTGTTGCGCTCGCCTTTTCGCGCCGCGGACAGCGTCACCGCGACCGCGGCGGAGGTGATGAGCACGAGCACACCGGTCGCGTACGCACCACCCTGCGCGTCGACATCGGCGTCGAAGTACCACGTGATACCGAAGGCGATGACCGCGAATACCAGCACCAGGGGCCGCACCGCGCGCGCCCATTCCGGCGCCATGCCGTACCGGGGTAGGTAGCGCGGCACCAGATTCAGCAGTCCGGCCATGGCCGACGCACCCGCGAACCACAGGATCGCGATGGTACTGACGTCGTAGGCGGTACCGAAGACATCGCCGAGATATTTGTGCGCCAGGAAGGCCAAGGCCCGACCGTTCGCGGATCCGCCGGTTTCGAACTCCTGCTCCGGAATCAGCACGACCGTAATGAAGCTGGTCACCATGAGGAAGGTGCTCATGATCAGGGCGGAGGTTGTCAGCAGCTTGCGCGCACCGGCGATGCGCGCGACCGGATTGTCCTCGGAATCGCCTGGCGCGCCCTTGATCTGCGGCATTACCGCGACGCCGGTCTCGAATCCGGACAACCCGAGCGCCAGCTTCGGGAACACCAGGAGCGAGATGCCGATCATGGCCGCGATATTGCCGTGTTCGGCGGTCAGCGCATGCGTCCAGTCCACGACCAGATCACTCGCGGTGAGCACCTGATACAAACCGACAACGGCGACAACAACATTCAGTGATAGATACGCCGCGACCAGTGTCACCGCGATCTTGATGGCCTCCGCGAAGCCCTTCAGGAAGATCGCTGCGAGCAATGCCAGCAGGACCAGGGTGATCAGCAGATTGTGGTCGTGCAGAGCCGAAGGGACATAAGGGTTTTCGACGATATGCGCGGCACCGTCGGCGGCTGAGAGCGTCATGGTGATGACGAAGTCGGTGGCCGCGAAGCCGAGCAGCACCAGGATGAAGATCTTGCCGGTCCAGCGCGGCAGGTGCTGCGTGAACATGGCCAGGGAGCCGCCGCCGTGTGGACTCTCCTGCGCCACCCGCCGATACACCGGCAGCGCGCCCAACAGCGTCAGCGCGACCAGCACCAGCGTGGCCAGCGGTGAGAGCACACCGGCCGCGACCGCCGCGATACCGGGCTGATAGCCCAGGGTCGAGAAGTAGTCGACACCGGTCAAACACATCACCTGCCACCAGGACCGCTCGTGTTCGGCATCACCCGGTTTGCGCATCGGACCCGCATGCTGGGAATACCGCTCGTCGGTCGCGCCCTGCAATAGCCAGGATGAGAAAGGCGAGCGCGGTCGCTCCTGGGTTGTGGTCATGACATTCCCCTGCGAGATTCGTCCGGTTGCGCCGGATGATCTCCGACCCCGCGCAAATCTACGGGAACTCTCCGACGGATAACGAAGCCCGGTGCGATACCACGCCACGCAAGGGGCACATCACCATTCGGCGAATGAGCCGTCCTTTCGATACCAGATCGGGTTGCGCCATCGATGGCCCTGCACCGCGGCTCGCGCCACCGCTTGCTCATCGATTTCGATGCCGAGGCCGGGGGCTCGCAGCAGCTCGACGTAACCGTCGCGGTAGGCGAAGACGGCCGGGTCGAGTAGGTAGTCGAGCAGATCGGAGCCGGTGTTGTAGTGGATGCCGAGACTTTGTTCCTGGATGAGCAGATTCGGGGTAGCGAAGCCGACCTGCAGGCTCGCGGCGAGGGCGATCGGGCCGAGCGGGCAGTGCGGGGCCAGGGCGACATCGCGGCCTTCGGCCAGTGCGGCGATGCGGCGGACCTCGGAGATGCCGCCCGCGTGCGATAGATCGGGCTGTACGACGGCAATGCCCTGATCGAGGACAGCGTTGAAATCCCAACGTGAATACAGTCTTTCGCCGGTCGCGATGGGAATGCTCGTCGCGCGGGTGATCTCGCCGATCTGCGCACTGCATTCCGGGACCAGCGGTTCCTCTACGAAGAACGGCAGATACGGCTCTAGCAAGGGCAGCACCCGCCGCGCCATCGGAATCGACAGGCGGCCATGGAAATCGACGGCGATATCGAACTCGTCACCGGTCGCCGCGCGCACCGCGGCCACCCGGTCGACGATCTCCCGGGTTGCGCGTGGTGTATCGATCGGCTCCAGTTCGGCCGAGCCGTTCATCTTGATCGCGGTGAAACCCTGCGCTTTTCGCTCCAGCGCGGCCTCGGCGACATCATCGGGACGGTCACCGCCGATCCAGCTGTAGACCCGGATCCGATCGCGGACCGCGCCGCCGAGCAACTGCCACACCGGCACGCCGAGCGCCTTTCCGGTGATATCCCACAGCGCCTGGTCGATGCCAGCGACCGCACTCGACAGAATCGGCCCGCCCCGATAGAAACCGCCCTTGGTGAGGACCTGCCAGTGCGCCTCGATACTCATCGGATCCTTGCCGATGAGATAGTCGGCCAATTCGTCGACGGCGGCGGCGACGGTGTGCGCGCGGCCCTCGACTACCGGCTCGCCCCAGCCGGTGATGCCCTCGTCGGTTTCGATCTTCAGGAAGCACCAGCGCGGCGCGACCAGGTAGGTGGTGAGTGCAGTGATTTTCACCGGGACTCCTTTCGCACGCTCCAGCCGCCGTCGACAACCAGGTTGGCGCCGGTGATGAAGGAGGCCTCGTCGGAGGCAAGGAAGGCGACGGCGGCGGCGACCTCCTCGGGTGCGCCCATCCGGTCCAGGGCGGTGGCCGCGGCGGACAGCCGCCGACCGGCCTCGTCGACGTCGTCCCATACCGGGGTGAGGATCGGGCCGGGCAGTACGGCATTGACCCGGACGCGGGCGCGTCCGTACTCCACGGCCAACTGTCGGACCAATGCGGTCAGCCCGCCCTTGGCGGCGGCATAGACCGGATAGCCGGGCAAGCCGAAATGTGCGTGCACGCTGGAGATCGCGACCACATTGCCGCCGCGGTCGCGCAGATCGTCGATGAAGGTGCGCACGCCGAGGAACAGCGGGGTCAGATTGACCGCGAGGCCGTCGTCCCAAGCCCGGCGGGTCAGCTCGTGTACCGGGATGGTGGCCTGTTGGGATGCGTTGCTACACAAGAAGTCCAGCGGTCCGAACAGCTCGTTGACCCGATGCCGGAGTTCGATCCAGGACTCTTCCGAGGACACATCGCAGCTGACGAATTCGGCCCGATGGCCGGCCGCCCGGATCTTCGAGGCGACCTCGCGTCCCGCCGTTTCGGCAATATCGGCGATGACGACCGTGGCCCCATCGGCGGCGAGCCGGTGGGCGGTGGCCGCACCGATGCCGGAGGCGGCCCCGGTGACGACCGCAACCCGGTCTGCCAGACGACTCATGCTCTTCCCCTCATCGGTTGATGTCGGCGCCGGTGATCAGGCCGAGTTCGTGCCGCGACGGCAGTCCCGCCCAGTCACCGGGTACGGATACGGCGAATGCGCCGCAGGTGGCGGCCAATCGCAGGCGGTGGCGCGCGGACCCGTTGTCGAGTACTCCGGCGAGGTAGCCCGCGACGAATGCGTCACCCGCCCCGACCGGGTCGACACTGCGGACCGCCACCGCGGGCTGTCGGATCAGCTCGCCGCTGTGCAGTGCGAGTGCGCCCTCGGCTCCGAGTTTGACCACGACTTGCGAAGGGCCGAGTGCGGCAAGAGATTGCGCCATGGCGTCCGGGCTCGCGGCCGGGACGAGCAGGGCCGCTTCCTCGAGCCCGCCGAAGACGATATCGGCTCGGGAGACCAGCTTCGAAAGCTCCACCGTGGCATCGGCTTCCGACCACAGTGCACGGCGATAGTTGATATCCAGCGAGACGGTCACTCCGGCGTCGACGGCGGCATCGAGTGCGGCGTGGACGGCGTCGCGGGCGGATGGGCTCAGGGCGGGGGTAATTCCGGTGAGGTGCAGTATGCGCGCGGCGGCGATCTGGGTGGTGTCGATATCGGCTGCCGACAGTCGCGAACCCGCGAAACCCTTGCGGTAGTAGGTGACTCGGATGTGGTCGGCGGTGCGGCGCTCGCGCAGCATCAGACCGCTCGGCAGTTCCGGATCGATCCGGCACCGCGAGATATCGACGCGTTCGGCGCGCAGCCGGTCGAGCACCATGGTGCCGACGGCATCGGCGCCGACGCTACCCACCCATGCGCTGTCGTGGCCGAGCCTGCGGACGCCGATGGCCACCGTCGCTTCCGCGCCCGCGAAATCCATGCGGAGTGCTGCACCGGGAGCCAGCGGACCGGGTTCGGTGGCGGCGACAACCCCCAGTGCCTCGCCCAGTGTTACCAAGCCACCGGTCATGGCAGTTGCTTCCACGCAATTAGTACGCGCTCAGCCCGAGGCACCAACGCGGATTCGCCTGCGGTCTCCGAATTGCCGCTCATGGCAGGTCCTTTCGCACCGCGACGGCGTGCTGTCGCTGACACGCACTCGCTCAAAGCAGTGCCTTTCGCACCGCGACCGCATGCTGTCGCTGACACGCACTCACTCAAAGCAGTGCCTTTCGCACCGCGACGGCGTGCTGTCGCTGACACGCACTCACTCACAGCAGTGCCTTTTGCACCGCGACCCCATGCTGTCGCTGACACGCACTCACTCACAGCAGTGCCTTTCGCACCGCGACCCCATGCTGTCGCTGACACGCACTCACTCATAACAGTGCCTTTCGCACCGCGACTGCCCGCTCACGCAGCGCGTCCAGATCGCCGCTGATACACGCGTCACCGACCAGCGGCGAGCCCATCCCGAGCGCGGTGGCACCGGCGTCCAGATACGCGCGGGCGTCGGCGAGACCGATTCCGCCCGTCGGCACCAGCGGGATCTGCGGCAGCGGACCCCGAATCGCCTTCAGATAGCCGGGACCGCCGACCGCGGCCGGGAACACCTTGACCATGGTGGCGCCCGCTGCCCAAGCGCTGTGGATCTCGGTGGGTGTGAACGCACCGCAGATCACCGGGACACCCAAGCGGCGGCCCTCGGCGATCACCTCGGGACATACGGTCGGCGTGATCAGGTACGTCGCACCAGCGTCCACGGCTCGTGCGGCATCGAGGGCGGTGAGTACCGTGCCCGCGCCGACCGGGTGGGCGAATCCGGAGCTGTCGCGCAATGCGTCCAGTGCGCCGGGGGTATTGAGCGTGAACTCCACCGCGGTAATGCCCGCCTCGTGCAGCGTGGCGGTCACCTCGGCGAACCGGGCGGCCGAGGGGGCGCGCAGGATCGCGATCACCGGCAGATCCAGGGGCACGCCGTGATCGGTGGTCATGGGTTGCTCACCAACCTCGCGTCGGAGTACGTATTCGTCGGGAGGCCGGTCGCACCGGGCCTACAGGTGAACAGCGAGCCAGCACCCGGTGCCGCGGCACCTTCGGCGGCGGTGGTGATCACCAGGACATCCAGATCCGGTCCGGCGAAGGCGCAACTGGAGACCTGTGCCGGGCCGATATCGATGACCGCATGCGGTCGGCCCGCGGGGTCGAATGCGCGCACCTGTCCCGCGCCCCAGACCGCGACCCAGACGAAACCCCGGGCGTCCACGGTCAATCCATCGGGGAGACCGTCCGGGAATTCCGCGAAGGTCCGGCCACCGCTGAAAGTGCCGGTGGCCATGTCGTAGTCGAAGGCATCGACCCGATGCGTCGGGCTGTCGGCGTAGTACAGCGTGGCGCCGTCCGGGCTCCAGCCGAGACCGTTGGAGATCGTCACCTGCTCGCGCACGACGCGCACCGTCGCATCGGGATCGAGTCGATACAGCGCGGCAGTGCCAACGATTTCGTCCTCGGACATGGTGCCGGCGAACAGCCGGCCGCGCGGGTCGGCCTTGGCGTCGTTCATCCGTCGGCGCACCCCGTCCTCGGGCAGGGAAAGTGCCGCGACCTCGGTGATCGTCCCGTCATCGGTGATGTGCAGGAAGGTATCGACGGCGGTCGCGATCAGCCCGCCCGATGCGCACGGCACCACCGCGCTGACCCGCCTGCCCACCGCAACGGTGGACCGGTGTTCGAGGTCGCCGTCGTGCAGCGCGGCACGATGGATGCGCCCGGCCGGAATGTCCACCCACAGCAGCTCATTGGTGCAGTCATCCCAAACCGGTCCTTCACACAGCCTGCCCGGCCGAGGCGAGCACCGGTCGGCTTTCAGTTCGATCATCGTTTGCTCCTGGTATGAGTCGGCAACGGCGACGAGCTACGTCGGTAGCCCGACCGCGCGCTCCCCGCTGCGCCGCTGCTGAATAACGACCGCGGCGACCAGCAGTGAACCCTGAGCAACGTTCTGCCAGAACGTATTCACCCCGACCACGTTGAGCCCGTTGTCCAAGGCACCGAGCAGCACGACCGCCAGCAGCGTGCCGCCGATGGTGCCCTTGCCGCCCTTCAACGCACAGCCGCCCAGTGCCGCCGCGGTGATCGCCTTGAGCTCGAGCCCTTCACTACCCGAAACCGGCTGTCCGGAGCCGGTCCGCGCGGTCAGGATGATTCCTGCGATCGCCGCCACCGCACCCGCCAGCACGAATACCGCGATGAGGTACTTGTTGATATTGATTCCGGAAAGCCGTGCGGCCGTGTCATTTCCGCCGATGGCGTAGATATTGCGGCCGATATCGGTGTACTTGAGCAATACGTGCATGCCCGTCGCGACCACCGCGAGGATGACCACCGGCACCGGCAGACCGAGAATCTTGCCGCGGGCGATGAAGATGAACACATCATTGCCCAGCACGAAACCCTGTGCCTTGCCGCCGGATATCAACTGCGCGACACCCTTGAATGCGGCCAGTGTGGCCAGCGTCGCGATGACCGGATTGACGCGACCGTAGACGATGATCAGCCCATTGATCGACCCGAGCACCAGCCCGACACCGATCGCGGCCAAAATGCCGAGCAAGGCATTGTCGGCGGTCGCGGTGAACGCCATCGCACTGATCACCGACGCGACACCGGCCTGCGAGCCGACCGAAATGTCGAGTGCGCCACAGATGATCACCACGGTCTGCACCACCGCAAGCAGTCCGAAAACCGTGACAGCTTCGCCGATTCCGGCCAGATTCGCCGGATCGAGATAGCCGTCGTTGAGCCAGGCGAAGATCGCGACGACCACCGCGAGCGCGCCGATCAGACTGAGATTGCCGGTGCCGATCGCCTGCACCAGACGCCGAGGGGTGAGCGAGGCCGCACCGCGCGCCAGCACCGAGGGCGGCGCGGCGGCGGCGGTCTCCACCGGAAGTGAGAGTTGTTGGTCTGTCATGGGTTTCCTCGAGATGTATGCGACAGGTCTTCGGCCATGGCCAGCGCGAGAATCGCCTCCTCGCTGGCCTCGCTCCGCTCCAGCTCGCCGGTGACCCGGCCGTGCTGCATGACGACGATCCGGTCGGCCAGGCCGAGCACTTCGGGAAGTTCGGAGGAGATCACCAGCACCGCGACACCGGATTCGGCCAGTTCCTCGATGACGTGGTAGATCTCGACCTTCGCCCCGACATCGACGCCGCGGGTCGGCTCGTCCAGGATCAGCACCTTGGGTTTGCGGGCCAGCCAGCGGGCCAGCACCACCTTCTGCTGATTGCCACCGGAGAGCTTGCGCACCTCCTGCTCGATCGAAGGTGTTCGCACCCTGAGTGATTCGACGTACTGGCGAGCCAGCTGCCGTTCCGCGCCGCGCCGGACGAAGCGCAGCCGCCGCAACCGGTCGAGCATCGCAAGCGAAATATTGTCGCGCACACCGCGATGCAGCAGCAGCGCCTGCGCCTTGCGCTCTTCCGGCGCATACCCCAACCCAGCCCGCACCGCATCGCGCGGCTGCCGCAGTCGCAGCTTCTTACCGTCTACCCGCACCTCCCCCGAGCGGATCGGCAGGTCACCGGCGAGCGCACCGGCCAGCTCCGAGCGACCCGCGCCGACCAGTCCGGCCAGCGCGACCACCTCCCCGGCGCGCACCTGCAGGCTCACCTCCCGCACATCGTCGGTCGTGACCGCAGCCGCGTCGAGGACAACCCGCCCCGGCGTGCTGTGCTTGCGCGCGAACAATGTCGACAGATCCCGGCCGACCATCATCCGGACGATCTCGCGATCGGTGGTCTCATCGGTCGCCCGGTCGCCGACGAGCGCGCCATCGCGCAGCACCGCAACCCGGTCGGCCAGCCGGAAGATCTCCCGCATCCGGTGCGATACATAGATGACCGCGAGGCCCTGCTCCCGCAACCGGCCGATCAGCGCGAACAGCGATTCGGTCTCATGGTCCGATAGCGATGAGGTCGGCTCGTCGAATGCGATCACCTTGGCGTCGGTGGTCAGCGCCCGCATGATCTCCACCAACTGCCGTTGTGCGGCAGTGAGTTTCGAACCGAGGGTGTCCGGATCGAGATCACGATCGAAACCCAGTCGGGCGAGGTCGGTACGCATGCGCTCGCGCAGTGCCGCCCGGTCGAGCAGACGACCCGCGCGCCGCGGCAGCGTACCGAGGTAGACATTCTCGGCGACCGAAACATGCGGAACGATCTCGGGCTCCTGGCCGATCACCCGGATCCCGGCCGCCCGCGCGGCGGCCGGGGTGGCCACCTCGAGTCGCACCCCATCCAACTCGAGGTGGCCACTGTCCGGGCGGTGATCGCCTCCGAGGATGCGGATCAGGGTGGATTTACCCGCCCCGTTCTCACCCATCAGCGCGGTCACCGCACCAGCGGGAAAGTCCAGGCTCACTTCGCGCAGGGCCGGCACCCCGGCGAAGCTCTTGCTCAGCCCGGACACCCGCAGTCCGGTCAGCTGCATGTGACGCCCGCCTGCTGCCAGTTGGTCGAATCGACCATCTTGGTCGGCGCGTACGCCTCGGGCGGCATCTGCTTGCCGTTCTTCAGGTAGTCGTACATCGTCTGAACCGACAGCGCGCCAACGTCTTTGCCATTGATGAACAGTGCGGCCTTGAATCCGGTCGGCTTGCCGCCGCGCCATTCCTTGCAGGCCAGATAGGCGCCGAGACCGACACCGAGCACATTGTCGGCGGAGTATCCGGCGTTCTGGATCGCCGCGACACCGCCGCTGACGTTCTCGTCATTGCAGCCCATGACAATCCAGTTCTTCACCGACCGGTTGCCCGACACCGTTGCCGAGATCTTGTTCTGCGCATCCGATGGGGTGTTATCGGTGCCGACCTCGATGATCTTGACATCCACACCGGCGGCCTCCCGGAATGCCTTCTGGTTGGCCTTGACCCGATCGGTGCAGACGGTCACGTCCTGCTTCCAGGCGTCGATGATCGCGGTCTCCTCCGGCTTCCATCCCGCCTTCTTGAAGTCCTGACCGGCGCGGGTGCCGACCTCGGTGCCCATCTGGGTGCCGCTGAAGCCGACCCGGGGCACGAGATTGTCCTTGGCACAGGACGACGGATCCGGACCGTTCGTACAGACCTGGTCATCGGAGGTCAGCAGCGCGACGCCACCGGCCTTGGCCAGCTGTGCGACCTGCGGGCCGACCGACGGATCGGGCACCACCACGATCACGCCGCTGGCCTTCTGGTTGACCGCGTTCTGTACCTCGGTGACCGCCTTGTTCGCGTCATTGCTGAGATTGACCACCTTCAGATCGATGCCCAACTCCTTGGCCTTGGCCTTGGCGCCCTCGGCCTCACCGATGAAGTACTCCTGATCGCCCTGCTTCTGGGCGTAGACCAGGCTGATCGAGCCGCTGGTGTGTTGCGGCCCGGTCGCCTTCGAGTCGTCGTCCTTGCCGGATGAGCAGGCCGACACGGCTAGTGCGAGCGATACCCCGCAGAAAACGGCTCTGGTCCAACGGCTTTGGTGGGTCCAGGACATGGGGTGCTCCTTGTGTGATCTGCCGCGCACTCGGCGTCTGGTGGTGACCTGGGTTACAGTAGGACTTCCGCTAACGGTTGTAAATACTGTTGGCCGAAGTGCTCGGGTAACGTCTGCGAATATCAATCGGAAGGAGGTGGCCCGACCGTGTACCAGCTGACCGCGCGCGATATCCGACGGCGGAATCGGTTCTATGTGCTGCAGGCGGTCTATGCCGCCGAGGGCCACACCAGCCGTCAGGAGATCGCCCGCGCCACCGGGCTTTCGTTCGCCACGGTGGGCAATATGATCGCCGAGCTATTGGATGTCGGGGTGCTCGCCGAACTCGGCTATGACGCGCCGGGGGTCGGCAGGCCGCGCGCCCAGCTCGCGATCAATCCGGAGCGCGGCATGCTCGTCGGCGTCGACATCGCCGAAACCAGCATCCATTTCGACCTTTTCGACCTGGCCATGACGGTGCTGCGTTCGGTCGAGATACCCGTCGATCCCGAGGCCACCCGGCCCGACGATGTCGCCGAACTCATTATCCGCGGCATCCGCGAACTGACCGCCGACGATGCCGACAAGGTGCTCGGCGTCGGATTGAGCGTGCCCGGTCTGGTCGAGCCCGAGGGCGGGGTCTCGGTGTTCTCGCCGTACTGGCACTGGCACGACGTTTCACTCAAGTCACTGCTCGCACCGCGGCTGCCGCATCCGCTGTACCTGGACAATCCGCTGAAAGCCAGTACGGCGGCGCATCTCTGGTTCGGGGCCGGACGCGATGTGGACGATCTGATCGTCGTGACGCTGCGCGCCGGTGTCGGCATCGGTGTCGTCATCGACGGCACGCTCTACCGCGGCGTCACCAATAGCGCGGGCGAATGGGGCCACACCAACCTCGTCCTGGACGGACGCGAATGCCGATGTGGACGCCGCGGCTGCGTCGAGGCCTATGTGAGCGCACGCGGCATCGTGCAGACCCTGCGCGAACTCGCTCCGACCAGCCCGCTACTCGCGGCCGACGACGCCGCCACCATCACGGCCATAGCCGCCGCCGATGACCCCATCGCCCGCGAGGTCATCGAAAAGACAGGCACCTACCTCGGCGTCGCCGTAGCCAACCTGGTGAACCTGTTCAACCCCCGCACCATGGTCTTCGGCGACCTGGTCGCAAATGTGTTGGGCGAACGCCTATTACAAGTAACCCGCCGCGTGGCCGCCCATCACGCAATGACCGACCCCTACGCCGCCGTCACCCTCCAACTCTGCACCCTCCCCCACAACCCCTCCAGCCTCGGCGCCGCCACCTTCGCCCTGGAAGGCTTCCTCGCCGACCGCGAAACCTTCGGCTCGATCGCCGCCCGCCGCGCCATCCGCACCTCGACAACCTAAATACCCCGTCCACACAGCTCGACTGCTCGCCGAGCGTAGTCATCGGGCGGTCGATACGGCCTGGGCGACCACCATTCGACTACCCTCGACAGACCCCGAGGTGCCCGGCGCGGAACCGGGACAGGGACCGAACCACCCCAGCCGGAGTGTCTCGAATCAAGAACTCGGCAGGGGTGGTCGGCGATGGGAAATGACGATCGAGCGGGTTGCTACGGGCGGTATCCGGCAGAGCCGGTCGGCGGTCTAGCCGCGGCAAGCCCGAGCGCCCGGTTGGCCCCGATGTGGAACGGGGCTCGGAACGGGCCGCCGCGGTGAAAGGGCTTGCTGGGCTACGGTTCAACGGTGATGGGCAAGGATGCCGTGGGGCTCGCGCCGATCGGCTTATTGGTGGAGACGTCGGTCATTGTTACGTGGATGGCGGACTCACCGGCGTTGACGGGCAGGTCGGTGGGGAGCGCCAGCTCCAGTTCGTAGGTGGTGGTCTGCCCGTGATCGAGCTCGAACGGCGCAACAAGGGTTTTGGTGAGGAAATCCGTACCACCCCCTTCCGCTACGTAGGGCACCGTCTGCCACGTGTTGGTATCGGCGTCGAGCATGCGCATCGACCCCGTGGGCATCATCTTGAGCGGGCCCGTATTGCACGTGCAGTGCCCCAGCGACACCACCAAGCCCACCTGAGCATCGTCGGTAGCTTCGGTGTTGACCAATGTGACATTGAAGCGCATCGGCGATCCGCCCGGCCGGACGGTGGTCGGGGTTTGTGCCGTGATGGCCACATCGATGCCGCCGGCCGATCCCGTGGCCGGCAGAGCGGCGGCCGAGCCGGCACCCGACCAACCGACAAGAGCCGAGACCACCGCCGCGAAGCCGAGCGCGGTGCCGAAACGCGAAGAAGTATTGATGATGTCCTCCTACATGATTCGTGGCTGCAACGCAGCCGACACTCGTACCGTGCTGTTGCCGGGGACTTGAACCATTTACCCCCGGTTCACACCACTGCCACAGTACAGGCGCTCCCCTCTGCGGCTTGCCCCCAAAACCGCTGGGGACACGACAACGGCCCCGGTCACGAGTGCGAGAAATTCACTCCCCGCCGAGGGCGTTTATGGTCTGGATCACCGGCACTCCCGAATCGGATTACCCACCCCCGCAACGGTTCACGGCACGACAACAGCGTTGCGGGCCGAACGCGGCAAGATACTGCGGGGCCACGTGCGGTTGAGCTAATGGATCGGGCCCGTGACTACCGCTGTGCACGTTCTCCGTATCGGTGGATCATGCGAAGTAGCGGTGCGCCCAGGCGTTGCATGCGAATCCCCAACTGGAACAGTCTGGTTCGCGGACCTGGGAGCATGCCGACCTGTTGGGCGAGATCGAACAGATCGGTTGTGGTCGACCATCGGCAGAGCAATCCGTCGCTCAGTTCGTAGATGTCGACTCCGTGGGTGTCGAATCGCCGACCGGTCGGTGCGATTCCCAATGGCGACGGGCCACCGCCCATATCCCCTGCGAATGTGGCGCGCATTCGCCAAGGCACTGCCATGCCGGTGCCGAGCACGGCCAGGTAGGGAGTTCCCGAGAGCTCGAACCGCACATCGGGGAACGCGCGCCACGTCATCGCCACGACTTCCCGGAGGGCGGCTTTGCCGGCGAGCCGCTCGCCGAACAGCGAAGGGTCCTCGTAGACGACATCGTCGGTGACGAGCGCCAGCACCCCCTCGAGGTCGTGCTCGCTCCACGCGTCGAGCCACCGCACCGACCAGTCACGCCACATGATCGCTTGATCGGTGGCTCGCCCGACGAATATCGTCACCAATTCCGGCATCGCCGCGGCGAGTTCATCGGAGGTCATGCCTTCGACGAGTGTGGGCTCGAGACCCGCGATCTCGATGCTCATGGCGTCCTTCCCTCCGGCTACTTGCAGGCTGACGAGACGAGCTGCGCATTCGCGAGCATCTGACAGGCCCACGCCTTCTGCAGCTTCCAGCGACCACCCTCGGCTATGAAGGGGATCTGCGCTTGGCCATCCACCGCCTTGCCGTTGAGCGTGAGCGTCGCGCTCGCTTGCATTACGCCGTCACCGACGTACTCCACCTTCGTGACGGTCATGGTCACGTTGTTGGCCGCTCCGGCCTGGCTCATCTTGTCGATCAGATCCGGATCGGCATCCGCGCCCTGCACGGCGCCGATCTTCTGCTCCCGCGGCGTATTGGGGTCCAGCGCCAACAACAGGCCGGCATTGAGGTCACCCGGGCCGGGCAGCGGCAGCGGTGGTTGGTCACCGACAGGCTTTGTCGTGCTGTGTTGTGCAACAGGTTTCGCACTGTGGTCGTCGGAACCACCGCATGCGGCCGTGGTGGCGGCCACAACTACGGCGAGCATGATCGCGGCGAGTCGGCCGCGAGTAGCCTTGTGCCCCTTCATCTGTCGTCTCTCCTGATCTGTAGTCTCTGCTGCTCGGTCATTCGATGCTCACTGCCTCGATGATGTTCAGTCGCGATGCTCGGACGGCAGGTGGAATCGAGCCGAGCAGGCTGAGTCCTATTGCCGCCGCGGCGAAGACGAGAACCATCGAGCTCGGTGCATATGCGACATCGATGTTCATGATGTCCGGGGTGACACTGTCGAAGAAGTACTGGCTGGCCATGCCGAACAGCAGCCCGAGTCCGCCGCCGACGACGCCGATGCCGGCGGCTTCGGCGAGCACCATGCGCAGCATGACGCGACGGCTCGCGCCCATGGCCCGCAGCACCCCGATCTCTCGTCGCCGCTCCAATACCGAGAGCGTGAGGGTATTCAGCAGTGCTATTGCCGCGATCAGCACGACGATCACCCAGACGGCGTTCGCCACGGCCATGCCTTGCCGGATAGCGCTCTCGACACCTGCCAGCGATTCCGCCCCGGAGTAGACGTGCACCTCGGCAGGGCTCGCCTGTCGGATCGATGTCAGCAGCTGCGCCTTGTCGACGCCCGGTGCGCCTTCGACCTGCAGCAGTGTGGCCCCCGGGCGGTCGAACCAGTCACGCATCTGATTCAGGCCGATCCCGGCGGTACCCGTCAGCGCCGAGAAGTATGAGACCACCCCCAGCACCCGGATCCGTTGGAGTCCGCGCGGAGTTCGAATCGGCAGTTCGTCGCCGACCCCGACGCCCAGGGTGCGGCTGAGGTCTCGGGAAAGCACCATGCCGTGCCCGGCGACCACATCGGCGCGGACCTGCGGGTTCAAGTCCTGGTACATCGGGCTGACGCTGCCTTGATCCAGTCCGTAGAGAATGACCTTCTCGTCGCCGAGGGTGGCATAGGCAAGCTGTCCCTCGGTGACGTGCGCGACGCCGGGCAGCGCTGCGACTTCGGCGGGTAGGTTGGCCGGCAATGCGCTGGTCGGAAACTGTTCCGGTGGATGCGATGCCACCCAGACGTCGACATCTCCGACGGCTCCCAGTGAGCTGCGCACCGAATTCAGCAGGTCATTGTTCGCGCCCGTGATGGTGATGGTCACCGTCACGGCCATGAAGACCGTCATCATGGTCGCCCAGACTCGCCGCGGGGCGCGCTCGAGCGTCGCTGCGGCGAGCTCGCCCGACCGGCCGAAACGCCGGGACACCCACGCGGCCGCGCGGACCAGACCCCCGATGCTCGCGAAGCACAGGGCGATACCCGCGCCGAAGAACATCGACAATGCGACCCCGGACCAGAGGAAGTTACCCAGCCGCAGGACCACCAGGACAATGGAAACCGTCAACCCGCCGACCGTGACGCAGATCGCGGCCAGGCGCAGCCAGGGGCGCACCTGATCGGCGACCGACGCTCCGACCGGGGCGAGCGCTTCGATCGGTGACACCTTGTACACCTGGTGTGCGGCTACCGCCGATGCGGCGACACTGGTGCACACCGCGGCACCGATGGCGAGCGGAATCGCATAGCGGGGAAGGGAATACACCGTTCGCGCCTCTACCGACTGCATCAGGGCAACGGGCAGGGTCCCGATGGCGATGCGGCCGAAGCCGATTCCGATCACGGAGCCGATCGCACCACCGATCAGCCCGATCACCGCGGCCTCGGTGAGCAGATCGGCGACGATGGTGCGGCGACGCCCACCGACGGCGCGCAGCATCGAAATCGTCGGCCGCCGTTGGGCTATCGCCATCGTCATGGTGGTGTATATCAGGAATGCCGCGACGATGAACGCCAGCGCGGCACCCATCAGCGTCATGTACTGCAGTATTCGCACGCCGTTGCCGGTCTGCACGGCCCGAACGCTGGGTTCGGCCACCAGGGCCCGGCCGTTCACCACACGGTCGACGGCCGCACGAAGTGCCTTCGAATCCGTATGCGGTGCGGCGACGATCATCACCGAATCCAGCCGTCCCGCGTGCCCGGTCACCTGTTGCGCGATAGCGAGGGAGGTCAGGACGTAGTGGCCTTCGTTGAGGCGTGCCGCTGTGCCGCCCTGGATCACGGCGGCGACCGTGACCTGATGCGATCCCAGCCGAATGGTGTCGCCGGTTGTCGCGTCGACACCCGGACCGACCAGGACCCCGTTCACCGTGGACACGAGCGCCGCGAACTGTTGCTCGACCGCCTGCTGGAGATCGCTGCCCAGCGCGGTCGCGGTCGCGTCGGCGCCCAGCAGAAGCAATGGGCCGCCATCGGAGTCGATCTGGGTCCGCACCATCGGGACCGCTGCCGCGACCCCGGGGGTGGTGGCGATGTCGTCGCGGATCGACGCGGGAAATCCGGAATCGGTGACTCCGGTGACCTCGAGCGCGGCGTTACCGGCGAGGCCTCCGACCAGCCGGTCCACCGACCCGGTCAGTGAGCCGAAGATGCCGAAGACCGATACCAGGAATGCGGCGGACACCGCCATCACCGTTACCGAGGCAATGGTCCGTCCGCGGTGGATCGTGAATTCGCGCAGGCTGAACAGCCGCCAGCGATCGATCAATGCGGTCATCGAACCTCCGCGACCGGGTCGTCGAGAACCACTGCATGGCAGGAGGATTCGTCGCCGACTAGGCGGCCGTCGGCCAAGGTGAGTATCCGGTCCGTGGTGTTCGCGGCCTCGGTATTGTGGGTGACCATGACGACGGCGCGTTCTCGCTGATCGTCGTGGGCGATCCGGGCCAGCAATGCCATGATATCGGCGCCGGTCTTGGAATCGAGGTTCCCTGTCGGTTCGTCAGCGAGGATGAGTGGGGGATCCATCACCAGGGCGCGAGCCAACGCGACTCGCTGCATCTGCCCACCGGACAGTTCCGACGGTCGATGTTCGGCACGGTCGCCCAATCCGACCAACTCGAGCAGCTCATGGGCGCGAGTCTTGGTGGCGCGAAGCCCGGTGCCGTCCAACAGCTTCGGGACCGCGACATTCTCCCACGCGGACAGCGTCGGCAGCAGGTTGAAGAACTGGAACACGAATCCCACATGGTGACGGCGGAATTCGGATTGCTGATCGTCGTCGAGATGCCCGATCTCGCGGTCGCGGAATCGGATCGATCCGCTGTCGGGCAGATCCAGCGCACCGAGTAGATGCAGCAGGGTGCTTTTGCCGGCACCGGACGGGCCGACCACTGAAACGAATTGCCCTGCGTCGATGCGGAGATCGATGCCATCCAGTGCGCGCACGGATTGTCCACCGATTCGGTAGGTCCGGACCACCTTGCTGAGTTCGAGCATCATCAGGCATCGGATCCGGTGATCTTGCACAGCCTGGCCATGGATTTGGTCAGCTGCGCCTGCGCGTCGCCCTCGATCACCTTGGCCAGCTGTCCCGTCAGAATCGGACCGGCGAAGTCGCCTGCGATGGTGAGCCGGCAACCACCTGGGCTGCGTTCGATGATGAAGCTGAACTCACAGGTGACGCCAGCAGGACTGCTGCCCGAAAGGGTCAATTGCATCGGCGGTTTGAACGCGGCGATGGTCAGTTCCAGCCGCTGGGTCGTGCCGAGCATGCGAATGTTCTGCACCAGCTTCGTGTTCACGCCGATGCGCTCCGGCGGCTGCTCGGCGAACCCGCCGTGCAGCAGGAACCAGTCCCCCCACGTCGAGGTGTCGGCGATGAGTGCGTACAGCTGCGCCGGGCTAACCGCCAATGCGCTGGTGACTTCGAACTCGGCCATGCTTCACCCTTCTCTGTAATTAACTAGCAAACTCATGGGCGCAAAGCGCTTTGATTGCTGAACGAGAGGATTTTTCCCCACCCCATACGAGCCCCACTGGTTTGAACTTGACTGTGAGCGTTCATGATTCGCCGGGAATTTGCAAGTTACCCACTGTCACATCAAACTTCATTCTGAAATGTGTTGCAGTCAGTACCGGCCTGAGTTACGGTGACTTTCGCCGCACCGATGCCGAGCGCTCGGCGCGGACTCGACTTCTCTGACCATTCACGGTCAACCAATCATGAGAACGTGTTCTATCTACAGGCTTTGGCCTGCATGCCGAGGAAAAGGGGACCTCATGGCGAATAAAGAAATCTCGTCGAACGCTGTCGCTATCGTCGGAATGGCGTGCCGCTTCCCCGGGGGAATCGACTCACCGGAGTCGTTATGGCGCTTCCTGGTTGAAGGTAAGCACATATCCAGCAAATTCCCGTCGGATCGATCCATGACGGAGCTGGCAGATATGGCCTCGCCCGAAGTGGCGGCGGCCATGGCGCCGATGGGTGGATTCATCGACGAGCCCGGGCAATTCGACCCGGAGTTCTTCGGGATCAGCCCCCGCGAGGCCAGAGCGATGGATCCGCAGCAGCGGATGGTGCTCGAGGCCACCTGGCAGGCGCTCGAGGACGCGGGCATCGACCCGACCACGTTGCGCGACACCGACACCGGTGTCTATGTCGGTGCGATGGGCGGTGACTACGCCTATTTGATCCCCGGTCAGAAGGACCTCGACCCGGGATATGTCTCATTGGGCGTCAGCCAGAGTGTGCTGTCCGGGCGCGTGTCCTACGTCCTGGGGTTGCAAGGTCCCACGATGAGCATCGACACCGCCTGCTCGTCCTCGCTGGTGGCGATGCATCTGGGTGGTCAGGCGCTGCAGGCCGAGGAATGCTCGCTGGCGCTGGTCGGTGGCGTCTCGATCATGTCCACCCTCACCGGCTTCTTCGCGCTGGGCCAGCACGGCGCTATCTCCAAGGAGGGCCGCAGCAGACCCTTTTCGGCCGATGCCGACGGCTTCTGCATGTCGGAGGGCGTGGCAATGCTGGTATTGGAACGGCTCTCCGACGCCCGCCGGAACGGACATCGGGTGCTGGCCGTCATGCGTGGCGCGGCCGTCAACCAGGACGGCGCCACCAAGGGCTTGACTGTGCCGAGTACGCCGGCGCAGCAGAAGCTGATCAGTGCGGCGCTGGCGAACGCCGGACTGGCGGCCGCCGACGTCGACGTCGTCGAGGGACATGGAACCGGTACTCCGGTAGGCGATCCCATCGAACTGCGGGCGCTGTTCGACACCTACGGTCAGGATCGCGCCGCGGAGCAGCCGCTGAAATTGGGATCCATCAAGGGCAACTTCGGCCACACTCAAGCGGCGGCCGGTGCGGCCGGAGTCATCAAGATGGTCCAGGCGATGCGGTACGGCGTGCTGCCGCCCACTGTCAACGTCAGCGAACCCACCCAAGCGGTGGATTGGTCGCACGGCGCGGTGGAATTGGTGACGCAGGTCGGTCCGTGGCCGGAAAATGGCCATCCGCGTAGAGCTGGGGTCTCGTCGTTCGGCATCGCCGGAACCAATGCGCACGTCGTCCTCGAGGAAGCCCCGCCGGTTGCTGAGCAGCCGTCTGCTTCGTCGTCGGAATCGGTTGTGCCCGTTGCTGTGTGGCCGATCTCCGGTAAGACGCCAGCGGCCTTGGCCGACCAGGCGGCCCGGCTGGCGGATCATGTCAAGGGACACCCGGAATTCGCCCTGCGTGATGTGGGTTGTGCCTTGGCGACCACGCGGGCGACATTCGAGCATCGTGCCGTGCTGCTCGGCACCAACCGAGTCGATCTGCTCGCCGGTCTGGCCGAGGTAGCGGAGCGCAAGCCGGTCGGGCCGATTCGGGGCCAGGCGCATCCGGATCGTCGGGTGGCCTTCGTCTTTCCTGGTCAAGGCGCGCAATTTGCCGGCATGGCAGCGCAATTGATGGCGGAATCGCCCTTCTTCTCGGAGCAGATCCGCGCATGTGAGGACGCGTTCGCCGAATTCGTGGATTGGTCGCTGACCGATGTGCTGCGCGAAGCGGACGGCGCGCCGTCGATCGAACGCGTCGATGTAGTGCAGCCCGCCTTGTTCGCAACCATGGTTTCCCTTGCGGCGCTGTGGCGTTCGTACGGCATCGAGCCAGCCGCCGTAGTCGGGCATTCGCAGGGCGAGGTCGCGGCAGCCTACGTGGCGGGCGCGCTGTCGCTGTCCGACGCCGCCCGGATCGTAACCATGCGCAGCAAGCCGCTGCGAAGCCTCCCCGGTTCCGGCGGCATGGCCTCCATCAACGCTTCGGCCGACCGGGTTCGAGAACTCATGGACGGCCTCGACGACCTTTACCTCGCCGCGATCAATTCCCCGACCACCACCGTCGTCGCCGGTGGCGCGGCGGCGGTGACCCGAATCGTCGAGCTCGCCGAAGAAAGTGGAGTGCGTGCCAAGCGCATTCCGGTGGACTATGCCGCGCACACTCCGCATGTGGACCCACTGCGGGAGCAGTTGCAGGCGGCTGTTGCGCCGATCGTGCCGACAGGCACCGATGTGGTGTTCTTCTCCACCGTCACCGGCGACGTATTGCCGGCCGAGCAGTTGGGCCCCGACTACTGGTTCCGCAATCTGCGCGAGCCGGTCGACTTCGAGCGGGGCTTCCAAGCGGCGTTCCAGTCCGGATTCGACGCGTTCATAGAGATGAGCGTGCACCCGGTGCTCACCTCCGCGATGCACGAATCCCTGGACCACGCTGGATCTTTTGCGGATTCCTGCCTCATCGTCGGCTCGCTCAAGCGTGAAGACGCCGGTATTCGCCGGTTCCTGACCTCGGTGGCCGAGGCGCACGTCCAGGGCGTCTCACCTGACTGGTCGAAGATCTATCCGGTCGGTACCGCTCGGCCGGTTACGTTGCCCACCTATGCTTTCCAGCGTCAGAATTACTGGCTGGCGAGTGTTGCCAACACCGGTGGCGGGAAGCCGAGCGGCTTGGGCCTGGTCGCGGCGGGTCATCCCCTGCTCGGTGCGGTGTCCGAGCTGCCCGGTGCCGATCGATTCCAGTTCAGCACCCGCCTGTCGGTGACCAGCCATCCCTGGCTGGCAGACCACGCCCTGCACGGCAATGTGCTGGTGCCCGGCGCCATGCTGCTGGAACTCGCACTGCACGCCGGTGACTCACTCGGCTGCCCGCGGGTGGAGAAGCTGAGTATGTACACCCCGGTCACTTTGCCGACCGAGGGCGCCATCC
This sequence comes from Nocardia sp. NPDC004604, assembly GCF_040609795.1. Lineage (NCBI taxonomy): Bacteria > Bacillati > Actinomycetota > Actinomycetes > Mycobacteriales > Nocardiaceae > Nocardia > Nocardia sp. NPDC004604. The sequence continues at coordinate 11,475 of NZ_JBEXLC010000100.1, read as the reverse complement.
ACCTGCAATTGGTGGTGGGCGAGCCGGAGAAGGGCGGGCGGCGCAAAGTAGCGATCTATTCGCGTCCGGAGGTGAAGGACGAGCTGCCCGGTGCCAGCCAGTGGAGCCTGCACGCCGACGGATTGTTGACCGCTGCGGCCAAAACCGATGAGACCGACGGGCAGAGCCTCGAACTGTGGCCACCGGTGGGCGCGGAGCAGGGCATGGATCCCGAGACCGCGTACCGGACCCTGGCCGCGCTGGGCTACCAGTACGGTCCCGTCTTCCAGGGGATGAAGGCCGTATGGAAGCGCGGCGAGGATGTCTTCGCCGAGGTCGCGCTACCGGAGACGGTGGGCGACGCCGACAAGTACGGCCTGCACCCGGCACTGCTGGATGCCGCTATGCAATCCGCTGCCGCCGCTGCGGCGTTGCTGCCTTCGGAGGCGGGCGCGATTCGGCTGCCCTTTGCCTGGGAACGGGTAGAACTGCATGCGGTGGGCGCGAAAGCGCTGCGGGTCAAGCTGACTCCGGTCGGAAATGACCGACTGCGCTGGGTACTGGCAGACAACACCGGCCGCGTTGTCGCCGTCGGTGACCTACAGGTGCGGTCCATCTCCATGGGCAAACTCGCGACCGGCGGCTTGTCGGGGCGCCAGGAATCGCTGTTCGGCGTGGACTGGCTGGCCCTTCCCGCTCAGCGCGCCCGGTATTCGGCACGGCGAGGTGAATGGGTCGTCGTCGGCGGCGAACCGTTCGGGGTGTCCGACGACGGCGAACTGACGAGCTATGCGGATATCGACGCGTTGCGCGCGGCGACCGACTCCGGTGCAGAGGCTCCGAAGGTTGTGCTGCTTCCGCGGCTTGCGGGATCCGCGGGCGCCGAGCCGGGCGCACACCTGACGGTCACCATGCGCGACGAACTGTTGCAGACGCTGACCCAACTGCAAACCTGGTTCGCCGATGAACGATTCGCCGAGACGAGGCTCGTCGTGCTCACCAGGCGGGTGCAGGCGCTCGACATCGCCGAAGAGGTTTCCGACCTGGCCGGCTCGACGGTGTGGGCGCTGGTGCGAAGCGCTCAGTCGGAGTTCCAGGACCGGATCCAGCAGATCGATCTCGATGAGGCTGATATCACCCTCGATCAGATCAGCGCGGTCCTGCAGACCGACGAACCCGAGCTGGTAATGCGCGCCGGCGAATTCTTCGGCCGCCGACTGCGCTCGGGCCTGGAAGCCGCGGCCACCGTCGGGGGGCGGCTGGGCGGCGCGTGGCGGCTGGCGATCCCCGCGTCCGGCAACCTCGACGACGTCACGCTGTCCGCAGCCGACGACGACTCCGCCGCGGACACGCTGCCACCCGGCACGGTCTCGGTCGCGCTGCGTGCTGCCGGTCTGTCCTTTCCGGTCGCGCTCACCGGATTGGCCGCGTCGTCCGGGACGCCGTCGCGGCTGGTGCACGAGGCGGCCGGTGTTGTCGTCGCGATCGCTTCGGACGTGACGGGTCTCGCGCCAGGTGATCGGGTGTTCGGCCTGTTCGACGAGATCGCCGCGACCTCGGTGGCCGATCACCGGCTGCTTGCCGCGGTTCCGGCGGGATGGTCGTTCGCGCAGGCTGCCGCCGCACCGGTCGCCTATCTGACCGCACTGTACGGCCTCCGCGAGGTCGCCGAGGCCCGAGCAGGGGAGCGAGTGCTCGTGCACGCCGCCGCCGGTGGCGTCGGCACGGCTGCGGTGAACCTGTCCCGGCATCTCGGCCTGGAGGTTTTGGCGACCGCAAGTCGCACCAAGTGGGATGACTTGCGCGGCCTGGGTTTCGCCGAAGATCATCTGGCGGATTCCCGTTCCTCGGACTTCGCCGCCCGGTTCGCGAACCACGACATCCAGATCGTGCTGAACCTGCTGCCGGACACCTTCACCAACGACTCACTGGGACTGCTCGCATCCGGCGGCCGGTTCGTGGAGATCGCCAGGGACGTGGTGCGCGATCCGGCGGAGGTACGTCGCACCCACGATGTCACCTACTCCTCGTTCGAGTTGGGTGCACTGGCTCCGGACCTGGTGGGCGGACTCCTCGCCGAGTTGGCGGAGCTGTTCGCGAATGGCATCCTGGCCCCGCTGCCATTGACCCGTTTCGATGTGCGGCACGCCGCCGCGGCGCTGCGTCTGATGTCCGAGGCGCGGCACGTCGGCAAGGTGGTGCTCACCTGGCCGACCGCCTTCGATCCGGAATCAACGGTGCTGATCACCGGCGGCACCGGCACGATCGGTGGGATCATCGCCCGGCATCTGGTCTCCGACTACGGTGCCAAGCATCTGCTGCTGACCAGTCGCAGTGGCATGCAGGCCGACGGAATCGCCACTCTGGTCGGGGAATTGGATGCCATGGGCGCCAGCGTGACCGTCGCCGCGTGTGATGCCGGTGATCGGGACGCGCTGGCGGCGGTGCTCGACTCCCTGCCCGCGCAGCATCCGCTCGGAGGCGTGGTCCATCTTGCGGCCGCATTGGCGGACTCGACTTTCGCCGGGCTGACGGCCGAACATCTGGACGCGGTGCTGCCCGCCAAGGCGCACGGCGCCTGGCATCTGCACGAGCTGACCCAGCACCTGGATCTGTCGATGTTCGTGCTGTTCTCTTCGGCGGCAGGCACATTCGGTAGCGCCGGTCAGGCCAACTACAGCGCGGCGAATGTCTTCCTCGACAGTTTGGCCGTGCACCGTTACCACCGTGGGTTGCCCGCCACCGCGATGGCGTGGGGCTGGTGGGCGGAGGACACCTCCAATACCGGTGGCATGGACGAGAAGGATCGTTCTCGTCTGACCCGCATGGGCGTGACGCCGATCCCGACGCAGGAGGCGTTGGAACTGTTCGACGCGGCGTTGCGTACCGGGCGGCCGCATGTGCTGCCGGTCGGTATGGATCTGTCGCTGCTGCGGGTGGCCGCTCAGGTGACCGAATTGCCGCCGTTCTTCCGTGCGCTGCTGCACACCCGGCCGCGTGCCACGCAGCAGATGGGCGATCCCTCTCAGCTGGCCAAGCGGCTGGGCGGACTCGGCCCGTCCGAACAGCACGAGGTGATCGTGGATCTGCTCAAGACGCCGATCTCGATGGTCTTGGGCTACTCGTCTCCCGATGCGGTCCAAGCGGATCGGGAGTTCACCGAGATGGGTATCGATTCGCTCAGCTCTATCGAGCTCGGTGCGCACCTGCGGGCACTCACCGGTGTGAAGCTGGCGAACTCGGTCATCCTCCAGTATCCGACGGTGAACCTGCTGGCCCGGCACGTGCTCGACCAGGTGACTCCGCAGGATGCGGAGCTCGCCGATCCGATCGTCGCCGAGGTGGAGATGCTGCTGGAGCGACTGACGGCGATTCACACGGACGGCGATGTGCCCGACGAACTGGTCACCCGGCTCTCCGGGGCGGTGCGCAGGCTGGGTGGTTCCGTTGCCACCGAGGCGGTTTCGTGAGTCGGTTGCTCGCGGTGAGCGACCTACACATCAGCCATCCGGGGAATCGGGAAGTGGTCGAGCAGATTCGGCCCGATTCCCCGGACGACTGGCTGATCGTCGCGGGTGACGTGGCGGAGAAGACCGATGCGATCCGCTGGGCGCTGGGACTGCTGCGCGAGCGCTTCGCGAAGGTGATCTGGGTGCCCGGCAACCACGAGATGTGGACCACTGCAAGGGATCCGCGCCGCCGCCGCGGCGAGGGGCGGTACCGGCATCTGATCGACTCGTGCCGGGAGCTCGATGTGATCACACCGGAGGACCCGTACCCGACCTGGGAGGGTGCGGGCGGTCCCACGGTGTTGGCTCCGCTGTTCCTACTGTACGACTACAGCTTCCTGCCGCGCGGCGTGCGGACGAAGCAGGAGGGTCTGGCGCGCGCGGAGGCCACCGGATCGGTCGCCACCGACGAGCAGCTGCTCGCCTACGACCCGTACGTCTCCCGGGAAGAGTGGTGCCGGCAGCGGGTGGAGTACACCCGCGCCCGGCTCGACGCACTGGATCCGGCGGTGCCATTGGTGCTGATCAACCACTTTCCGCTGCTCCGGCGACCGACCGAAAGGCTGTTCCGGTCGGAGTTCGCCATGTGGTGCGGCACCGAGCTGACCGCGGATTGGCATCGCCGCTACAACGTGCGATGCGTGGTGTACGGGCACCTGCACATTCGTAAGACCGACCACTTCGACGGAGTGCGGTTCGAGGAGGTGTCCATCGGCTACCCGCGGGAATGGCGGCGCCGGGGGCTCCCCGAACCGCTGCTGCGGGAAATCCTGCCAGGTCCGGACGATTCGTCGCGATCGGTCGGCGCGCTGAGCCGGCGCGCCGCCGGTCATGCCTGGCGAATGGCTCGAAAAGGAATGTTGCCACGATGACCGAGAGAATCGGCGCGAGAAGAAAACTCGAGAGTGAGCTCGGCGAGGGCCTGACCGCGCTCTACCTGTTGTCCGAAGACCAGTGCGCGGACCTGCTCACGCTGCTGAACGAAGCGCCCGGACGTGACCGCGCCCTTGCTGAGACCGCGTTGGCGGACAATATAGCCCGCCTGCCATGGGGAACCAGATCCATTGTGCGTGCGGCACTGCTGGGGAGGCGGCGGCGGTGACCGATCGTGTGACGAGCATTCATTTGACGAAGCTGGCCCACGCCCTGCACGTGCCCATCGAGCGCATCGAATACCTGGGCGTGCTCGGTGGCGAACATCTGGCGGCGCTGCACGAGCAGGTCGTGAGCAACCTGCGATCGCGCTATCCCACTGAGTACCAGCGTTATTCGGCGCTGGGACGGCGCGTGCCGTTGCGGCTGGCGGTGCCGTTCGCCACCCGGGTGCTGCCGCCCCGGCTGCTGGGCCGCTCGATCGGCAGCGAACTGCTCGACGGGCGTACCGACAAGTCTCTGGCCATACTGTCGAATATCGATCCCGTGGTCGTCGCGGACGCCGCGCCCTATATGAACCCTGCGGTCGTCGGCCGGCTGGCGGAGATCGCCGCCCCGGAACTGATCAGCGGCGTGATAGCAGAACTGATGGCGCGCAAGGATTTCGACACCGCAGACCTGTTCGTCGATTACGTCACCGAGTTCTTCATGGCCGCGGAGGAACCGGTCGGCGATTCGGATGCGCGACGGCCACGTCGGGGCCTGCTCCGGAGACTGTGGAGGAAGCGGTGACACCGGCGGGCGAGCGCGAATTCGAAGTCGTGGTGGTGGGCGCCGGCTTCTCCGGCATCTGCGCCGCGATCCGATTGCGGCAGGCCGGAATCCACGACTTCATCATGGTGGACAAGGCCGACGACGTCGGCGGCATCTGGCGCGACAATACCTATCCCGATGTGGCCGTGGACATTCCGATCTGGGGATACTGCTACTCCTTCGAGCCGAATCCGGACTGGCGATACGCCTATGCCAAGGGCGACGAGCTGAAGTCCTATGCGGACCGATGCGTCGACAAGTACGGCGTGCGCCCGCATCTGCGCCTCGGCACCGAGGTGACCGGCATCCGATTCGACGACGAACTTCACCACTGGGACGTGCAGACCAGCCGGGGTCCGCTGCGCGCTCGATTCGTGATCAACGCCTACGGTGCGCTGGGGCGGCCCAAGTTTCCCGATATCGCGGGTCTGGACACCTTCGCCGGAGCGGTGATCCACAGTGCGCGCTGGGATCACACGGTGTCGCTCGCAGGCCGGGTCGGGGTGATCGGCACCGGGTCGTCGGCGGTCCAGATCATCCCCGAGGCCGCCGAGCGCGCGGAACGGCTCGCGGTATTCCAGCGCACACCCATCTGGGTGATTCCCAAGCCGGATTTCCGCATTCCGCTGTTCCTGCGCTGGGTGTTCCGCCTCATCCCCGGGCTGCTGAGACTGCCGCGCTGGATCGTGCTGGTGTGGCTGGAACTGCTGTACAACGGCATCTTCCGGTTCAAAGCGCCCAGTGCGGTGACCGCGCTGGAGTGGATGGCCCGGCTCGCCCTGCGAGCGCAGGTGCCCGATCGCGCTGTCCGCCAGCGGCTTACGCCGCAGTATCGCTTCGGCTGCAAATTCCTGACTCTGTCGAACAGGTACTACAAAACTTTCGCGCGCGACAATGTCGACCTGGTCTATGCGGACATCGTGGCGATCACGGCCACTGGTGTCACCACCAGCGACGGTCGCCATCACCACATCGACACCCTGATCCTGGCAACAGGTTTCGAGGTCTTCGAACGCACCAGCCTGCCTCGGTTCCCCATCACCGGCAGCGGCGGCGTAGATCTGGGCGACTATCTGGATCGGAATCGCAACGCCGCCTACGAGGGCGTCACGCTCCCGCCCTGCCCCAACGCCTTCATCATCCACGGTCCCTACTCGATGACCGGATCCTTCTTCATGACCATCGAAAATGCGGTGGCGCATGCGATTCGGTGCATCTCCGAGGCGCGGCGGCGCGGCGCCACCCGGGTGGAGGTGAAGCCGGAAGCCTATGCACGCTTCATCGAGGAGATGATCACCCGTCAGGCCGGGTCCATCTTCTACAACTCGAACTGCGAGCAGGCCCGCAGTTTCTACTTCGACCAGTTCGGCGATGTACCGCTGTTCCGGCCGTCGACAAGTGTCGAAGCCTGGTGGCGGATGCGGAGATTCCCACTCGCGGACTACGCGTTCACAGCGTGCAAGGAGCGGACCGCCGAACATCAGGAGGCGTCATGACTTCACCGTCGATCGGCCACGTTTCCGATACCGCGCGCTGGGTGGCGGTCTACCGGGCGCTGGAATCGGCCCGACCCGATGCGCTGTTCCACGACGAACTTGCATCGCTGCTGGCCGGTGCGCAGGGCGTGACGCTCGGTGCATCGGGCATGCTGCCGCGCGGCGCGCGCAACCACTGGCCGACGGTGGTGCGCACCAGGCTGGTCGACGATCTCGTCATCGACTCCCTGCAACGGGGATGCGACCGGGTGATCAATCTGGCCGCAGGTCTGGACACGCGTCCCTATCGGCTCGACATTCCAGCCGAAACGATCTGGTACGAAGCGGATCTGCCGGAACTGATCGCCTACAAAGACGCGCGACTGGCCGGCCGGCGGGCTCGCTGCGAGCGGGTCACCCGGACCGTCGACGTCACCGACCAGGCCGCGACCGCGGAGTTCCTCGCCGAGGCGTGCGACGGTGCACGCGCTGTCCTCGTCATCACCGAGGGGCTACTGCCGTATCTCGAGGCGGCGCAGGTCCGGATGCTGAGCAACGCCCTGCTTCGACCGGAAATCCGCTGGTGGGCACAGGATCACTGGTCACCCGCCATGCTGCGGATGGTCAATCTCACGATGGGGCGCGAACTCGGCTCGGCGCGTTGGACTTTCGCGTCCAGCCTCAACTTCTATCAGGACTGGTCGGTCGAGACCGCGCACTCGATATTCCGGGCCGCGGCCCGATGGCATCGTTCCCCTCTGGTGCTGCGCGGGTGGGCGCTGCTGCCGGACACCGAACCGGGAGCGAAGCTCGACCGCTCCCGACTGTGGTGCGGCGCAGTGCGTCTGGCCAGCCGTGACCGGGAGGGAAGAGGATGAACGCGGCAAGGCCGCGGGTGGTTGTGCTCGGCGGCGGCTTCGCCGGCTTGCTGGCCGCCTCGGCGGCGGCCCGGCACGCCGGTGCAGTCACCGTAATCGAGCGAGACCGATACCCGGAGCGACCGGAGTCACGCCGTGGGCTGCCGCAGGCCCGACATCCGCACTTTCTCGCGCCCGGCGGTGTGCTCGGACTCGAGCGGCTACTGCCCGGGATCGCCGACCGGCTGCTCGCGGCCGGCGCGCATCGCATCCGCGTCAATGCCGACTTGCTTTTCCGCCCCAACGTGGGCGGCTGGATGGCCCGCAACTATACGGGCCGATTCGGGATCACCTGCAGCAGACAGCTGCTCGACCATGTCGTTCGTGCGATGGTCATCGAGCAGGATGGCGTCGCCGTTCGGCAGGAGTGCGAGCCGATGGGGCTGCTGGGCTCTGCGACCGCAGTCCGCGGTGTGCGGTTGCGGGACACAGCGGCCAGCACAACAGAGCAGTTCGACGCCGACCTGGTGATCGATGCCACCGGCCGCGGATCGCAGGCCGGCCGGTGGCTGGACGCGCTGGGAGTCGTTGTGCCTCCCCCGGAAATCGTCGACTCGGGGCATACCTATGCCACCCGGGTCTTCCGCGCGGTATCGGGCGCCGAATCGGGTTTTCCCGCAGTGCTCATCCAAGCCGAATCCCGTTCCGGTGAGCCCGGTGGCAATGCCACGTTATTGCCGATCGAAGGCGGCCGGTGGATCGCGGCCGTGGGAGGCACCCGAGGCAGCAAGCTGCCAACCGAGGACGACCATTTCATCGACTTCGCCCGGCACGGCGTATCCGATCCGCTGATCGCCGAGATCCTCGCGGCAGCCGAGCCGTTGACCGGGACGATGCGCTCGCGCAGCACTGGTAATCGGCGCTATCGGTTCGACCGCATCCGAACCTGGCCCACCGGATTCGTGGTCGTTGGTGATGCCGCAACGGCATTGAATCCGGTATACGGCCAAGGACTTTCGGTTGCGACACGCTGCGCCGGCGCGCTCGGTGCGGAATTTGCGCGCAGCGGCGTCGGTGCCGGTTCGGCACCTCGCCTGCAACGCTCGATCATCCGGGCGGCTGCTGATCCGTGGCAGATGGCGACCAGCCAGGATCTCGCGTTCCGCAATACCGAAGGCCCCGGACAGGCCGTACTGGATCGCTGGATGCTTCGATACGGCGCGCGGGTGTTCCGCGCTGCGGAGTCGCGGCCCGCGGTGGCCACCGTGGCGTCGGATGTGATGTTCCTGGCCCGCCCGGCCCTGGCCATGGGGCATCCGGCGGTGCTGGCCGGAGCCGTCCTGGGCCCGCGGAAGCCGCCGCTGACCGAGCCGCCGCTGACCGGCTGGGAACGCGGATTCATCGCCGGGAGACGTCTCGGATGATCCGGAGCATGCCGCGAGGCGTGGCGCCGGCAGCGCTCGCACTGCTCGCGATGGCTATTGTCGTACTTCCGAAATCCGCTGTAGCACTGGCCGATACAACGCAACTGGCGGGCGCAGCGGTACTCCCGATGCCTGCCTCGGCGGACAGTTGGGTGCTGAGTTCCGGCGACGTTCGGCTGCGCGTGCACGAGTACGGACCGCCTGCCGATTCGGCATCGACCGTTGTCCTCGTGCACGGTTATCTATCCACCTCGCGCGCCTGGGATCAGGTCGTCGCGCGACTGGCACCGAACTATCACGTGGTCACCTACGACACCCGCGGCAATGGCGAGAGCGATCATCCTGCACGGCAGGAGAACTACGCGCTCCCCGTGCTGGCCGCCGATATCGGCGCGGTCATCGACGCTACCGCCGGTGGTCGCCGAGTGCATCTGGTGGGCTGGGATTGGGGTGCCGGCGAGGGCTGGGAGGCTGCCGCGACCCCGGCTGTCGCCGCCGAGCTCCTCGACTTCACCGCTCTGTCCGGGCCGAACCTCGATCTGTGGGGGCGATGGCTGGCGCGCACCGTGCAGAATCCAGCGGACCTTCCGGCAGTGCTCGACCAGGCGGTGCGTTCGGTGTACATCCCGCTCTGGAATATGCCTATCGTCGCCGAGGCCATGTGGAACACCGGCATCACGGGAGCCACGCTCGACGCGTTCATAGAATGGGAGGGCGCTCCGGCGCCACATGTACCGCCCGCCGACGGGATCGCGGCGCTGAACCGGTACCGGGCCAATGTGTTTCAGCGCCTCGCCGATCCGACCTACAGCCGCCTCGTCGTGCGTGACGTGCACGTCATCGTCGCGGTGCACGACCTGTATGTCGGGATTCCGGTCATGACGCGGGCGATCGAAGGCGCGGCAGACCACCTGACCTTCACCGAAATCGATTCGGGCCACTGGGCCCCCATCACCGATGCACAGCAGGTCGCGGACGCGATCGTCGGCGGATTCTCGCCGCAGCCGGAAGGAACGCCATGAACGAGCCCATCGCGATCGTCGGCATGACCGGCCGTTTTCCCGGGGCCGAGGATCTCGACGCGCTCTGGGATCTGCTGATTTCACGCGGTGACGCGATCAGAACGGTCCCCGCCGACCGCTGGGACGCCGCCGCTCCACTGGACGGATCCAAACGGGTGCAGTCGGTCGGCGGCTTTCTCGACGGTATCGACGGCTTCGACGCGGCACTGTTCGGCATCTCGCCGCGCGAGGCCGTCGATATCGACCCGCAGCAGCGACTCATGCTCGAAACCGCCTGGCGTGCACTGGAAGACGCTGGTGTGCCCGCACACACTTTGCGCGGCACCCGGACCGGGGTGTACGTCGGCGCCTCCTGGCACGACTATGAGACGCTTCGCACACAGCGGGGTATCGCCGCCACCCAGCACAGCCTGGTCGGCACCGCGCTCGATGTGATCGCTTCGCGCCTGTCGTACGTTTTCGGCCTGGCCGGACCCAGCCTCGTGGTCGAGACCGGATGTTCCTCGGCACTGGTGGCGCTCGATCTGGCGGTTCGCGCGATCCGCACCGGCGATATCGAATCCGCTCTCGTGGGCGGCGTGAATCTTATTCTGGCGCCGGATATCTCGATCGGACTCACACATTTCGGGGCGCTGTCCGGTGCCGGACGGTGTGCGGCCTTCGGTGCGGGTGCGGACGGATTCGTTCGCGGCGAGGGCGTGGCGGCGGTATATCTCAAGCCGCTGCATGCCGCACGGCGCGACGGCGACCGGGTGCGAGCGATCATCGTCAACACCGTCGTGAACAATGACGGCGGCGGCGAAAGCCTGGTCACGCCGAGTATCGACGGCCAGCGAACGCTTTTGCACCTGGCCTACCGAGAGCGCGGACTGGACCTCGACCGACTGGCCTACGTCGAAGCGCACGGAACCGGTACCGGTAGAGGCGACCCCATCGAAGCCCGGGCTCTGGGCGAGGTCCTCGGAATACCCAGGAATTCCGAGCGCGGCCCGCTTCTGATCGGTTCGATCAAAACCAATATCGGGCATCTGGAGGCGGCGGCCGGCCTCGCGGGTCTGATCAAGTGCGTGCTGTGCCTGGAGCGCGGGAGCGTGCCGCCGAGCCTGCACTCCGGTGAACTCAATCCCGAGATCGCCTTCGACGACCTGAATGTACAAGTCGCGCGTGATCGCGTCGAGCTGCCGGCCGATGCGCCGGTCTATGTCGGCGTCAATTCCTTCGGGTGGGGTGGCACCAATGCGCATGCCGTCCTCGGGCGCGCGGAATCCGCAGACAGCGGCCGTGATTCGTACCCATCGCGAATCGGTTTCGTGCCGGTCTCGGCGCACTCCGACGAAACGCTACGTCAGCGGTGCAATGACATCGCGGACCTGCTGACCGCTGATCCGGAGCAGTTGGATCCGGTGGCGGCCACGCTCGCCCACCGTGCGCCGTCGATGTCATGGCGTGCCGCCGTGCTGGGCTTTGCGCCGGATAACGTGTCGGCGACGCTGCGTCGTTATGCCGCGGACCCGGCTGCCGAG
>NZ_JBEXLC010000099.1:0-33764 GCF_040609795.1 Nocardia sp. NPDC004604 | reverse complement strand
GCCGCGGCTCGCGGCTCGTTCGCCGAGTAGTTGACAGGCGGCGGCCGAGCACGCTGCCGCCGCACCGCTCCGGCTCCAGCCGATGTCACGTAGCGGCTGGTCAGTAGGTGTGCGGCGGACAGCCCTGCCGCACGTCACACCGATTCGCCGCCGACGGAAGTGCGCGACAGCCCGCCGGATCGGAGCCCCGCAGTAGTCTCGGCATCGTGGCAGGACGAGCAAAGGTGGATCCAGCGGAGCTGCGAGCGGCGGTCGAGGCGGTCAGTGCCTGGCTGCGCGACGATTCGACGCCAGCACCCGCCAGGCCCGAACTGGCCGCTGCGGTCCGTACCACCGCCCGCACCCTTGCCGCCTCCGCACCCGGCCATTCCGTCGAGGTCCGTGTCCCACCTTTTGTGGCGGTCCAATGCATCGAGGGACCGCGGCACACCAGGGGCACACCGCCGAATGTCGTCGAGACCGACCCGCGCACCTGGCTCCTGCTCGCCACCGGCCTGCTCGACTTCGACGCCGCGGTGGCGAACGGCGCAGTGTCCGCCTCCGGCAGCCGAGCCGCCGAAGTTGCCCATTGGCTCCCCATCGCCCGCTTCACCGCCGAATAACGATCGTGATCCGGTAGCCGCGAGAACCGTACCGCCCGTTATGAACTGGTGGTCGGAAGTTCAGGCCCTCGACAACCATGCGGACGAGGATTGGCTCTGGCGGACGCACAGCTAACCGCTCGGCTAAATGGGGGCCACCATGGACAACGCGATCACCGATCACGGCGACCATTCGCACAAGTACACGATGCGAATCAGTCGCTTGACGATCGATAAGCTCGGCATTCGGCTCTACGACCGTGTCTCCGCGGTACTCGCCGAACTCATCGCCAACTCCTACGACGCCGATGCCACCAGGGTCGAAGTTGCGTTGCCGTGGGGTATGACGCTCGCGGGCACCATCCACTCCGCCGACCACGAGCCGTATCGAATTATGGTGCGTGACAATGGACATGGCATGACATCCGCGGAGATCAACGCCCACTATCTGATGGTCGGCTCGGATCGGCGAGTGCGCGTCGGCAGCGATCTGTCGCGGCGGCTGGAACGACCGGTCATGGGTCGCAAGGGCATCGGAAAACTCGCGCCATTCGGCATCTGCCGAACCATCGAGGTGGTGTCGGTGGGCGGTACGGATGCCGAGCGCACCGAAAAGGGTTGGCCGGTAGCGAATATCGTGATGAACCTCGACGAAATGCTCTCCGATACCGAACGCGACTACCATCCGCGTCCCGGACCGCGGGACGGCACATTCAGCACCGAGCGGGGCACCACGGTCATCCTGCGCGACTTTCTGCGCAAGCGGGTCGGCTCCGGTCCCGAATTGAGTCGGCAACTGGCCGCACGCTTCGGCTTGGAGCGCGCCGACTGGCAGGTGGAGGTGCACAACAGCATTGCCGAACGCGGCGCGCCGCAGAAGTTCGTGCTGCGTGATCTGCCCGTCGATGTGATGGAGGAGACCAGGATCGATGTCGCGAAAAGGCCGGTGTGGATCGGCGACCGCTTCCTGCCGGTAACCGGTTGGGCGGCCTACTCCAAACACCCGTATCGCGATGAGGCCATGGCCGGTGTCCGGATCTACGCGCGCGGCAAACTGGTCGCACAGACCCGCGACTTCGGCATTCCGGCGGGCTTCACCGGGGAATTCAAATTGCGTTCCTACCTGGTCGGCGCGGTGCATGTGAACTGGCTGGACGATGAGGAAGACCTGGTCCGCTCGGACCGCCAGGACATCATCTGGAATTCCGAACGCGGTGAGGCACTTTCGGCCTGGGGCCGCAATCTCGTGCGCGAACTCGGGCGGCTGGGGGAAAGTTCGGTCAAGCGCCGGGTGTGGGAGGAGTTCGTCGAGAAGTCCGGCATTCAGGCAACCCTGCAGTCGATCGCGCCGCAGGACCGGATGTTTCGCGAGTCGGTGATGGATGCCGCCCGGATCCTGGTGAACAACAAGGATCGTGCCGCGCTGGAGGATCCGAGCCATATCGACAGCATTGTCCGGCTCGCCCTCTCGCTCGGCCCGCAGCGCAGCCTGCTGGAAACGCTGAAGGAGGTTGCCGAGGACACCGATAACCGTCTCGATGTCGTTGTCGCCCTGTTCGAGACCGCGCGGGTGGCCGAGGTGTATTCCCTGGGCCAGATCGCCTCCGAGCGGGTGGCCGTGGTCGATCGACTGCAGAGCCTCGTCGACGACCGCCGGTCACTGGAGCGTCCCTTTCAGGAGTTGATCGAACGGGCGCCCTGGCTGCTGGCACCCGAGTGGACACCGCTGGGGATGAACGAATCGCTGAAGCGGGTCCGTGCCAGCTTCGAACGGTGGTACAAGCAGAAATTCGGCGCGGTCCTGGTCACCACCGCAATCGGCAGTGAGAAGCGGGAGCCGGACTTCGTACTTCTGCACGATGCGGGCGAGCTGTGGATCGTCGAGATCAAGCGGATGGATTACCACCTCACCGATGAGGAGTACAACCGCGCGATCAACTATCTCTACGCGCTCGACACCTTCCTCGATGAAAATCCGCGCATCGGTGAGCAATTCCCGCGCCGTCGACTCACCTTCATTGTCGACCATATCGATAAGCTTCGGCCCGCCTCGCTGTCCTCGCTGCTCAGCGACCACCGCGTCGATCGGCGAACCTGGCGCGAACTACTCGACTCCACGCTGCGCGCGCACCGCGACTTCCTGGATCGCGTCTACGCCATGCGCCTTGGCGAACAATCCGAATCCGAGGATGCGGGTGCGAGTGCTGGCTAGCGCGAACGGGTCAGACAACCAGGTGGCGCGGTCGAGTGAGGCGGTCGAGTAGGGCGGCTTTGATGGCCGGGCGGGAACCGAAGACCAAGGTGAAGGTCGCCTCGCGCAGGGAGCGTTCGGCGCGATTGCCGCCCGTGACCGCCGCGCTGCCGGTGGCGGTGACCAGGGCGGTGGCGGTGCGCACCGCGAGTTCGGAGGCGCGGGCGCGGGCCAGGTAGATATCCGACTGTCCGGTGAGCGCATCGTCGAGTTCGGTTCGGATGCGAGCGGATTCGGCGGCCAGCGCGGTGGTGTCGACGCCGAGGCGGGCGAGTTCGCCGAGGCACCGCCGCACGACACCGAGGGCGAGTGCGCCATTGCGCCATGCGGCCAGGATGAAGGTGGCGTGGAAGTTGCGCAGCGGAATTCGGTTCTCCACCGCGGAATCGGGAACCAGCACACCGTCGAAGGTCAGCGAAACGGTCTTGCTCGCATCGGCGGCGATGAGCGGGAGCGGGGTGGCGTGCAATGCGGGTCCCGGTTCGGCGGGTACCAACACGCTGATCAGCGAACCCGCATCGTCCGCATCGCGCGCCATTACGCCGAGGACGTCCACCAGGCCCCACCCGGTGACAAAGGGCGCGGTGCCGTTGAGCAGATAGCCGCCGTCGACGCGCCGGGCGATCAATCCCGGTTCATCGTTGGCGCCAGCGTAACTCACCCCCGAGCGCACCCGCCCGCGCCGCAAATCCTCGGTAAGTCGTTCCCGCAGTTCGAGATTCGGTGAGTTGGCGACCCGGCGCGCGACCCCGAGATGCTGCGCCCAGACGAAGGTGGTCGCCAGGCATCCGGCCACCAGGACCTCGCCGGCCGTGGTGAAGGTGGCGATATCCATATCGTCGGCCATGGTCGCGCCGTAGAACCCGTATTCGGCGAGTAGGTCGAAATGTGTGCGCGGGATCTCTCCGCTGCGGTCGACGGCGTCGGCCTGTGGTGCGAATACCTCATCGGCCAGATACTGCGCGTGTTCGATCCACGAATTCACAGCACCATCTTGGTGCATCCCGCAGACCGCGTCGCACCGTCCACCGCCGGATCCGGCCTCAGCGGCGAGCCGGATCGCGCCGATGCAGGCCTTTGTAGTCGTAGTACCGGGTGATGAAGGTGCCGAGCACCAGCCCGATCGTGAGCCCGATCACCGACATCCACACCCCGCGCGACAGCCCCGCCGAGAAGTTCGCGTCGAAGTAGAGAATGGCGCGCACGCCCACGAAGACCTGGTGCATCGGCTCGAATTTTGCCAGCCAGCCCAGATATTTGGGCGTCGCTTCGATCGGCACGGTGCCGCCGGAGGAGGGCAGGCCGAGGATGATGAACAGGATCAGATTGACCAGCAGTCCGGCCGAACCGAGCGCCGCCAGCACCGACAGCCCGGTGATCCCGACTGCGATGATGGCCAGCGCGCTGTAGAGGAACAGGGTGAGCGGATGGTCGATCGGCATATCGAGCAGCCGTGCCACACCGAGGAAGACCCCCGCGACGATATTCGCGGTGATCACCATCACACCCCACTTGATCAGCAGCGTATTGAACCGGGAGATCGGGGTGGCCGGAAAATGTACGTACCACGGTCCGTATTCGGTGGGCACGAAACCGAGTGCGGCATCGATCATGGTGTGGATGGTCATCGAACCGACCAGCCCGGCGAGCAGGAGCAGTAGCGCGTAGAAGAACGCGGTCAGCCCCTGTCCGGTGCCCGAGGGCAGCGGACGGAACGGCGCGACGATGATCTGCACCGGATCCGCGAGCGCCACCCGGGTCGCACCGGTCAACTCGGGTGCCGGCGCGCCACCGGGCGGCGGTGTCAGCTGCGCGCGGACCTGTTCGGTCAGCTGCTTGCCCACCTGTTCGTTCACCTGGGTCAGCGCCTGCGTGCCGATGGTGGTGACGATCTGGGTGACGAATGCGCCACTGCGCGGATTGGTCTGCAGGGTGAGCGCCGGGCGCTGGATATCACCGGGCACCACGCTGCCGACGCCGAGAATGCCGAGGCGTTTGCTGAAATCGCTTGGGATCAGGATGGTTCCGTACACCGCGCCGGACTGCATCTTCAGCTGAGCCTCGTTGATGCCGAGCACCTGCAGATCGACCTTGTCCGCCGGGATGCCCTGGCGCAGCGCGTCGGTGATCTGGTTGCCGAAGTTGACCTGCTGCTCCCGACCCGGCGCGCCGATGGTGTCGCCGACATCCTGATCGACCAGTGCGATCGGAAAGTCGTGCAGGTTCTTCTCCGGATCGACGACATAGTCCAGATACATCGTGCCGAGCAGCGCCATGAACAGGGTCAGTACCGCGATCGGGGCCAGCCACATGCGCGCGGTGAACCGCCGGTCCGACGCAGCGGTTCCCCTACCGTCCGTAGTCGTCACGGCTGGCACGGTAACACCGGGTAGGACCGAAAAACGGCAGCGTCGCTCGGCGATTGCTATACGGACGTGGTGGCGGTGACCGCCGCGCAGGATGCACCCGTAGAATGGCCATTGCGCACAGCCCGCCCGAACAGGGAGCAAACGGTGACCAACGCCGAAATGCCGGTCGAAACAACCCCCGATCAGGTCGAGAACGAACCACGCGAAGAGTGTGGAGTGTTCGGAGTCTGGGCGCCGAGCGAGGATGTGGCCAAGCTCACGTACTACGGCTTGTATGCGCTGCAACACCGCGGCCAGGAGGCCGCTGGTATCGCCGTCTCCGATGGCTCGCAAATTCTGGTCTTCAAGGATCTCGGCCTGGTCAGCCAGGTATTCGACGAGCAGACCCTGGCCGCGATGCCGGGTCATATCGCCGTCGGCCACTGCCGCTACTCCACCACCGGATCCACCACCTGGGAGAACGCGCAGCCGATCTTCCGCACCACCGCGGTCGGTTCCGGACTCGCGTTGGGCCACAACGGAAATCTGGTGAACACCGCCGAATTGAGCGCCCGCGCACGGGAACTCGGACTGATCGGCATGCCGCCGGTCTCCGGCGGTCGGCCCGCGCCGATCACCGCCACCTCGGACTCCGATGTGATGACCGCGCTGCTGGCCCACGCCGCCGCGGATTCGAGCATCGAACAGGCCGCGATGAAACTGCTGCCGACCCTGAAGGGCGCGTTCTGTCTGACCTTCATGGACGAGCACACCCTCTACGCCGCGCGGGATCCACACGGCGTTCGCCCGCTGTGCCTCGGTCGGCTCGAACGTGGCTGGGTCGTTGCCAGTGAGACCGCCGCGCTGGATATCGTCGGTGCGGCCTTCGTTCGGGAGATCGAGCCGGGCGAACTGCTGGCGATCGATGCCGACGGCGTGCGGTCCATGCGCTTCGCCAATCCCGAACCCAAGGGCTGCGTTTTCGAATTCGTCTACCTGGCCCGTCCCGACACCACCATCTCCGGTCGCTCGGTGCACGCCACGCGGGTGGAGATCGGCCGTCGCCTGGCCAAGGAGCATCCGGTCGAGGCGGATCTGGTGATTCCGGTGCCGGAGTCGGGTACCCCCGCCGCGGTCGGGTACGCCCAGGGCTCCGGTGTGCCGTACGGTCAGGGCCTGATGAAGAACGCCTATGTCGGGCGCACGTTCATCCAGCCGAGTCAGACCATCCGTCAGCTCGGCATTCGGCTCAAGTTGAATCCGCTGCGCGAGGTCATCCGCGGTAAGCGGCTCATCGTGGTGGACGATTCGATTGTGCGCGGCAATACCCAGCGCGCGCTGATCCGGATGCTACGGGAGGCGGGCGCGCTGGAGATCCATGTGCGCATCGCCTCGCCGCCGGTGAAGTGGCCGTGCTTCTACGGCATCGACTTCGCCTCGCGTGCGGAGCTGATCGCCAATGGCGCGGGTGCCGATGACAGTTACGAGGACATGGTGGAGGCGGTGCGCCGCTCCATCGGCGCGGACACCCTCGGCTATATCTCCACCGAGGGCATGATCGCCGCCACCGAGCAGCCGCGCTCCCGGCTGTGCTGCGCCTGTTTCGATGGCGACTACCCGATTCCGCTGCCCACCGAGGCGGCCATCGGCAAGAACGTGCTCGAGGGCATGCTCACCGGACAGTCGGAGGCCATGCTGCTGAGCGAGAACGCGAACGCGAGTGCGCTGAGCCGTCCCTGACGAAGAACGATCCACGAACCCCTCGGCGGCTGCCGGGGGGTTCGATTTTGTTCGGGGTCTCGTGCCATATCTGTCCACCCGCGTGCCATGGCCTCCTCGAGACGCCCCAACGCCGGATTCGGCGCAAACCTGGTCATTCGTCCGGTGATCCGGCCATACCCGTGCGTCCTGTGCGACGGCCAGTAACCCTCCCGTGATTTTTTCTTTGGAAACGCAACATCCCAGAAATGGATCCTGGGTACGGTGCCCGACATATCGGAAGTTAACCGTGCCGTCCGCGGTCCTGTGATCCAGGACACGCGGCGTGGCGCGCTCGAGAAGTGGGGCCTGATGTTGGTTTCAAGGAAGCCTGGGCGAAGGGTGCGTGCCCGACGCATCGCGGCGGTCGGGATGGCGGCATTGGCCGTATCCGCGATCGCGGGATGCGGTTCGGGACGCACCGGTGGTGGTGGCGACGGGGCCGGACTGGTGGCAGGCACCACCGACAAGATCTTCTCGCTGGATCCCGCAGCCGCCTACGACAACGGCTCGCTACTGGTCGAAACCCAGATCTATTCGTATCTGCTGAATTTCGCCCCCGGCGATGCCACCCCGAAGCCCGACGCTGCGGAGAAGTGCGAGTTCAGCTCGCCGATGGTGTACACCTGCAAGCTGAAGTCCGGGCTGAAGTTCGCCAATGGGAACCCGCTGACCGCCAAGAGCGTGAAGTTCTCCTTCGATCGCATGCTCGGCATCAATGACCCCAACGGTCCCGCCTCGCTGCTGGGCAATCTCGAGAAGACCGAGATCGCCGACGACCTGACGGTGAACTTCACGTTGAAGGTTGCCAACGATCAGACCTTCCCCGCGATTCTGCCGACCCAGGCCGGTCCCATCGTGGACGAGAAGGTCTTCCCGGCCAATAAGGTGCTGCCGGACGAGGACGTGGTGAAGAGCAAGGGCTATTCGGGTCCGTACACGATCGCCAGCTACGACAAGAACAAGCTGGTCGAGTACAAGGCGTACCCGGACTACAAGGGCATCCTCGGCACGCCGAAGACGTCGCAGGTCTCCACCAAGTACTACGCGACCTCGGACAATATGAAGCTCGATCTGCAGAGCGGGGCACTCGATGTCGCCTACCGCTCCTTCACGCCGACCGATATCGAATCGCTGCGCAAGGACAGCAAGGTCAAGGTGGCCGACGGTCCCGGCGGTGAGCTGCGCTATATCGTCTTCAATCTGAACACCATGCCGGGCGGAACTCCGGATCAGAAGTTGGCGGTGCGCAAGGCCATCGCCTCGTCGATCGACCGAACCGCGCTGGCCGAGGGTGTTTACAAGAACACCTACCAGCCCGCGTACGGCTTTGTGCCGCAGGGCATGCCGGGTGCGGCCGAGCCGCTGAAGGATCTCTATGGCGCCAAGCCCAGTAAGGATGCGGCGGCGAAATTCCTCTCCGGCGCTGGCGTCGCGACACCGGTGGAACTGAATCTGCAGTACAACCCCGATCACTACGGTTCGAGCAGCTCCGAGGAGTACGCGGCGATCAAATCGCAGCTGGAGTCGACCGGACTGTTCAAGGTGAATCTGCAATCCACCGAATGGGTCACCTACCAGAAGGAACGGGCCCGCGACGGTTACCCGCTCTATCACTTCGGCTGGTTCCCGGACTACCCGGACGCCGACGACTACCTGACCCCGTTCTTCGCGCCGAACAACTTCCTGCAGTCGCACTTCGACGAGCCGAAGATCACCTCGCAGCTCACCGCGGAGACGACCGAGCAGGACAAGTCCAAGCGCGTCAAGCTGATCGAGGACGTGCAGAAGGATCTCGCACAGAACTATCTGCCGACCCTGCCGCTGCTGTCCGGTAAGCAGATCGCGGTGTCGAATCCGAGCGTCCAGGGAGTGTCGGACACACTCGACGCATCGTTCAAGTTCCGGTACACGGTGCTGAGCAAGTGACATCTGGCGAAGCCGGGCCCGAAACTGTTGCCACCGCGGAAAAGCAGGCATCGGATCGGGTCCGGCGCTTCGGGCTGCCATGGGTCGGGAAGTTCGGCGGGGATTCCCGACAGCTGGCGTTATTACGGTATTTGGTGATTCGACTGATCTTGATCCTGCCGACGGCGTGGATCCTGGTCACCGTCGTGTTCTTCCTGATGCGGGTGATCGGCGATCCGATCAGCGCCGCGATGGGCGGGCGGATGACCCAGGAACAGATCGAAGTGCGCAAGGAAGCGGCCGGTTTGAACCGGCCCATCCTGACCCAGTACTGGGAGTACATCTCCGGGCTGATGCACGGGGATTTCGGACACTCCCAGGACAATCGGCAGATCAGCGAGGTGGTGACAACCTACGGCGCGGCGACCCTGGAGCTGGTGTTCTGGGCGCTGCTGGTTGCCTTCGCGGTCGGCGTTCCGCTCGGCAGATACGCTGCGACACACCGTGATTCGACGGCCGATGCCGGACTGCGACTGTTCGCCATCCTGGCCTACGCGGCGCCGGTCTTCTTCGTCGGCCTGCTGCTGAAGCTGATCTTCGCGGTGAAGTTGGAGTGGCTGCCGGTCGCGGGCCGGGCCAGCACTCCGGTGGAATTGCAACTGCAGCATGTCTCGCCGAAGACCAACATCATGGTGGTCGACGCAATCCTCTACGGGGACAGCAGTTATCTGCTCGATGTGCTGAAGCATGCGATATTGCCGGCGGTCGCGCTCGGTCTGTTGACCGCGGGTATCTTCCTGCGGCTGGTGCGCGTCAATCTGATCCAGACGCTGCGCAGCGAATTCGTGGATGCCGCACGGGCGCGCGGACTTTCCTCGCGGGTGGTGACGGGCCGACATGCCGTGCGCAACGCGATGATTCCGATCATCACGGTGATGGGGATGTATATCGCGACGCTGCTCGGCGGTGCGGTACTCACCGAGACCACCTTCGAATGGAAGGGGCTCGGCTATCAGCTCGCGGAATATCTGCATCAGCGTGATTTCATCGCGGTGCAGGGAATTGTCGCGTTCTTGGCGCTGGCCGTCGCGGTCATCAGCTTCGTGGTGGATGTCATTGTCGCGCTGATCGACCCGAGAGTGAGGTTCTGATGACCGCTCCGGAATTGGCGAAGGAACCAGTGGTGATGGCGCCGGTACCGCCGACCAAACGCCGGCGGATCCCCGGATTGCAGCTGCTCACCATGACCGCTGGATTGCAGCGGGTGACGCTGATCGTCGGACTCGGTCTGGTCGCGCTGTTCGTATTCGTGGCGATCTTCGCGCCGCTGATCGCACCGTACGGCCTCGCCCAGAACTCCTCGGACGGTGTCGCTTTCGTCGCACAGCAGCCGCCGTCGGGTCAGCACTGGTTCGGCACATCGGTGCGCAGCGAGGATGTGTTGTCCCGGGTGATCTTCGGTGCCCGCACCGCGCTATTGGTGATCACGATATCGCTGGTGATGTCCTTGGTCGTCGGGGTGCCGCTCGGATTGGTGTCCGGGTATATCGGACGCGCCCTCGACCGGGTGCTCGTACTGTTCATGGACGCCATCTACGCGTTCCCGACCCTGCTGCTGGCGATCGTGGTGTCCATTGTGGTCGCGGGCGGACAGTCGAGCAGCTTCGGCGGTGTGCTTTCGGCGTCGGTCGCCATTACGGCGATCTATGTACCGCAGTACTTTCGGGTGGTTCGCAATGCGACCGTTGCGGTGAAGACCGAACCGTATGTGGACGCGGCCCGGGTCACTGGTGCGTCCACCACTCGGATCATGTTCCGGCACATTCTCGCCAATGTCACCCAGTCGCTGCCGGTCATCGTCACGCTCAATGCGGGCGATGCCATCCTCACCTTGGCCGCGCTCGGCTTCCTCGGCTTCGGCATCGAGCCGACCCAGGCCGCCGAATGGGGCTACGACCTCAATAAGGCGCTCTCCGATGTCTCCAACGGCATCTGGTGGACCGGCATCTTCCCGGGTACCGCCATCGTTCTGGTCGTACTCGGCTTGACGCTGGTCGGCGAGAGCCTCAACGAGGTGCTCAATCCGTTGCTGCGTACCCGGCGGGCGTTCAGCCCGGCCACCGTCGCCAGCGACAGCCTCGGTGTCGATGCCAGCGATTCCGGCACCGTCGTCGAAAAAGACGTTCCCGCAGCGGAACTCACCGCCGCCGAACTCGATCTCGGGGACGAGGCCGAGTCGGGTGGCACAACCGATGCAGACCGGGAAGGACCAGCACGATGACGGAAGTGGTAGCCGAGAAGCATCCGGCACTGTCCATCGAATCGCTATCGGTCACCTTCGCCACCGACGCCGGACCCGTCCACGCAGTCAGCAATGTCTCCTACGAGGTCTTCCCCGGCGAGGTGCTGGCCATCGTCGGCGAGTCCGGCTCGGGCAAATCGGTGAGTTCGCGCACGGCGATCGGACTGCTGCCGAATACCGCGCGGGTCGAGGGCCTGGTCACCCTCGGTGCGGACAAGGTCACCTCGATGAGCGAGCGCCAGCTCACCGCCCTGCGCGGCGGCGCGATCTCGATGATCTTCCAGGAGCCGGGTCGAGCACTCGATCCGCTGTTCACGGTCGGTTTTCAGATCGCCGAGGCGCTCCGGGCGCACAGCGATATGGGCCGCAAGGCCGCCAAGGCCCGTGCGATCGAACTGCTGCGCATGGTCGGACTGCCCGATCCGGAACATCGGGTGGACTATTACCCACATCAGCTCTCCGGCGGCCAGAAACAGCGCGTGATGATTGCGATCGCCATCTCGTGCGAGCCGAAGGTGATCATCGCCGATGAACCGACCACAGCACTCGATGTGACCGTGCAGGCCGAAATCCTGGAACTGCTGCGCGATCTGCGCGATCGTATCGGCAGCGCGATCGTCTTGATCACGCACAACATGGGTGTGGTCGCCGATATCGCCGACCGAGTCGTGGTGATGCATGACGGCAAGGTGGTCGAGCAGGCGCCGGTGGATGAACTGTTCGCAGCGCCGAAAGAGGAGTACACCCGCAAACTGCTCGCGGCCGTCCCGCATCTGGGCACCGCGCAGTTGGAGCACGGCACCAAGGAGGTCGCCACCGCCGAGCCGGTGCTCGAGGTGTGCGATCTAGTTGTGCAGTTTCCCGGCCCGTTCGGCCGCCCGCCGTTCCGCGCGGTGGACAATGTGAGCCTGTCCATTCGGCCCGGCGAAACCCTCGGTCTGGTCGGCGAATCCGGTTCGGGCAAGTCGACCATCGGCCGCTGCGTCGCCGCACTGCAGCGCCCGACCTCCGGGGTCGTCAAGGTGCGCGGCCAGAACATCGCGGAGCTGTCGCAACGGCAGCTGCGGCCGATCCGCCGCCGCTTCGGCTTCGTCTTCCAGGACCCGGCCAGTTCGCTGAATCCACGGCTCACCGTGGGCGACTGCGTCGCGGAACCGCTCATCGTGCACAAGGCGGGCAGTGCCGAGGAGATCCGGGCCCGGGTGCGTCACATGCTCGATGACGTGCAGCTGCCAGCGGGCACCGAGCGCCGCTATCCGCACGAACTCTCCGGCGGCCAGCGCCAGCGCGCCAGCCTGGCCAGGGCGCTGGTGCTCGATCCGGACCTGCTGGTCGCCGACGAACCGACCAGCGCGCTGGATGTCTCGGTGCAGGCGGCGGTGCTGGAGCTGTTCGGCACATTGCAGCAGGCGTGCGGCTGGGCCTGCCTGTTCATCAGCCACGATCTGGCCGTCGTCGACCAACTGGCCGACCGGATCGTGGTGCTGCGCGACGGCGCGGTGGTCGAGCAGGGTGATCGTGATCGCATTCTGCGCCATCCGGAGCAGGAGTACACCCAACGCTTGGTCGCCGCGGTGCCGGTGCCCGATCCGGTGGAGCAGCGGCGGCGTCGCGCCGAGAGTGCGGCACTGTTCGCCACCGAGCCGGTGAAATGATCGCCATCTACCAGGCGGGCGGTGGACAATATGAAGGTGCCTACGGCCGAGTCCGTTATCGGACTCCGGTAGCGTGAGCTGGCATCTATCCGCCGATTCGGTTTGGAGCTTTCCCCGAAAATGACTGAACAGACCCCCAGTGGTGCTGGTGCCTCGTACGCCGCGTCCGGCGTGGACATCGAGGCAGGTGACCGCGCAGTCGAGTTGTTCGGACCATTGGCGAAGAAGGCCAGCCGACCCGAGGTCCAGGGTGGGCTCGGCGGATTCGCCGGACTGTTCGCACTGAAGAGTGGCTACCGCGAGCCGTTGCTCGCGGCCTCCACCGACGGGGTCGGCACCAAGATCGCGGTCGCGCAGGCGATGGACAAGCACGATACGGTCGGCCTCGACCTGGTCGCGATGGTCGTGGACGATCTGGTGGTCTGCGGTGCCGAACCACTGTTCCTGCAGGACTACATCGCCATCGGCAAGGTCGTCCCGGAGAAGGTGGCCGAGTTGGTCTCCGGCATCGCGGAGGGCTGTGTCCGTGCGGGCTGCGCGCTGCTCGGTGGCGAGACCGCCGAACATCCCGGCCTGATGGATCCCGATGACTACGACCTGTCGGCGACCGGTGTCGGCGTTGTCGAAGCCGATTCGGTGCTCGGTCCGGACCGGGTGCGCCCCGGCGATGTGGTGATCGCCATGGGCTCCTCGGGTCTGCACTCCAACGGCTACAGCCTGGCCCGCAAGGTGCTGCTCGATATCGACCGAATGTCGCTGACCGGGCACGTCGAGGAATTCGGCCGCACCCTCGGCGAGGAACTGCTCGAGCCGACCATGATCTACGCCAAGGACTGCCTTGCGCTGATCGCCGAAACCGATGTGCGCACCTTCGCCCACGTCACCGGTGGTGGCCTGGCCGCGAACCTGGCCAGGGTGCTGCCCGCGGGTATGGTCGCCGAACTGGACCGCGGCACTTGGAATCCGGCGCCGGTGTTCAAGATGATCGCCCAGCGCGGTCGGGTCGACCGGGTCGAGATGGAGAAGACCTTCAATATGGGCGTCGGCATGGTCGCCGTGGTGGCGCCCGAGGATGTCGACCGGGCCCTTGCCGTGCTGACCGCGCGGCATATCGCCTGCTGGACTCTGGGCACCGTCAAGAAGGCCAAGGACGCCGATGCGGTGCGCGCCGTGCTGGTGGGTGAGCACCCGCGTTTCTGATAGTCCTTGTCCGACAACAGAACACACATCAGCGTCCCGCATCGTTCGATGCGGGACGCTGATGTTGTTGCAAGCCCCGAGTGGCTAGTCCGGTAACGCGATGTCAAAGCCTGTAGGGGGAGGCCCGTCGGCCTCCCCCTTCAGACGTTTGAATTCGAGTCAGCGGCGCCAGTCGTTGTAGTCGTCGTCCTCATCCCAACGGTTTGAGGACTCGTCCGCGTCGTGCTCATCGGACAGCACACCACCACTCAGCTGGGAGGTGGGGCTACCCGAAAGCTCGCGCTGAAGGCTCGCGAAGTCAGTCGGCGCTGAGCTGTACTTCAGCTCGCGTGCGACTTTGGTCTGCTTTGCCTTAGCCCGGCCACGGCCCATGGCTGACCCCCTCGCGTCACTGCGGGGCGGCCTGGGGTTTGTTGGCGGCCCCGTTCGAATTAATACTCTTCCTGACAGACACTTTAGCGTGTGTCCGGCGGTCGCGCTTCCAGGAGTGGGGGAAGAACTCCCGAAGTGGTGCCGTTTGCCCGGTTGTCGCCGCCGGGCCGACCCCTCAGAGCACCCCGGGGATCGCTCGGATGACCCCGACTCTGGCACCGCCGCCGAGCACCGGCGGGGCCGCGAGTTCGGCGTGCGCATCGGACCACTCGACTCCCATGCGATGCAAAATGGCCAGCGTCAGGGGGATTCGCGCGCGGTCGTGACCGTCGGCGATCTTGTACGCGAACGCCGTTCCATCCGGTAGCGCGCCCGCGTGCACACCATCCGCACCGATCTTGCAGACCAGGCCGGGGGTCGCCCGCATGGTCAGCAGATCGGGTGCGTTGGTGCCGGAAATCACTCGTGGATATGCGCGGATCGCATCGGCGACCCGGCGCTGCGGCGAACCAGGGTCCGCGGTGGCCATATTCGCGTAGGCGCGGGCCAGATTCACCAGCGAGACCGGGATGATCGGCAGTCCGCAGCCGTCGATGCCGAGGTCGGTTTCGGGTTCACCGGTGAGGTCGGTAATGGTGGCGACCACCGATTGCTGCAGCGGATGCGTCTGGTCCAGATAGCCCTCGGTGGGCCAGCCATTGATGGCGCAGGTGGCGAGCATGGCCGCGTGCTTGCCGGAGCAGTTCATGTACACCCGGCGCGGTTCGGCGAATTCGCGCAGCGCCGTGGCCCGCGCGTCTTCGTCCTGCGGCAGATCGGGCGGGCATTGCAGGGCCGTCTCGTCGAAGCCGAACCGGTCGAGCAGGCGCTGGACCAGCGCAATGTGATCCGGTTCGCCGTAGTGCGAGGCGGTCGCGATGGCCAGTTCCGCTTCGTCGACCGGTTCGAAACCGTTGCGCAGCAGGGTGATCGCCTGCATGGGCTTATTGGTGGAGCGCGGGAAAATGGGGACGTGCACCTCGCCGAGGGCGAGGGTCGGTTCGCCGTCGGCGCCGAGGATCACCACCGACCCGCTGTGCACGCATTCGCGGAAGCCCGAGCGGACGACCTCGACGAGTTCGACGGTCATAGCTCGGCTCCTGTCGTCGCGGCGGCCGCGCGCTGCGTGTGGGCGCTTGCGTCATCGATCCGCTGCGCGCGGGCGCTTCCCACATTGACCTGCTCGCGTGTGCTTGCGTCGTCGATCCACTGCTCGGGGGCGCTTCCCACAATGACCTGCTCGGGGGCGCTCGCGTCATCGACCCGGTGCTCGGGGGCGCTTGCCGCATCGACCCGCTGCTCGCGGGCGCGGCGGGCATTCGCGTGGCGGCGGCCGTGCCGTTCGATCTGCATGCGCACATCGTCGGAGATGGTCGGCTCATCGGCGAGCAGGATCGCGAGCAGATCCGGATCGTCGCCGGTGAACAGGTCGCGGACGGTGATGCCGTGTTCGGGAGTGTGCACGATGCGCACCTCGTCACCGGCGCCGATCGTGCCCTCGGTGAGTACGCGCAGGTAGGCGCCGGTATCGCTCTGTAGCGTGAAGCGCTTGACCCAGTGGGCCGCACCGGACCAGTGCTGGAAGGTGGCGCAGGGCACACGCGGTGCGCTCACCTCGAGCAGCGCATCGCCGATCGCCCAGTGCGCGCCGATCACCGCATCGCTGACGGCGAGGCCGGATATGCGCAGGTTCTCGCCGAACCAGCCCGCGGGCAAGTCGCGGCCCAACTCCGCGCCCCAGCGTTGGGCGTCCTCCTCGGCATAGGCGTAGACGGCTTGGTGCACACCGCCGTGATGCTCGGTGTCGCACACATGGTCGCCGTCGAGGCCGAGTGTGCGCACGGCCACGCGGCCGGGGACCGGCCTCTTATCGATCGCGGTGCGACCCACCTTGCCCGGCACATCCAGTTCCGCGTGTACGACGCAGACCGCCAGCACTCGGGCGCAGTCGTCGGGCTGCATCAGCGGCCACGCAACCGGTCGACCGCGAGGCGACCCGCCTGGGGTTCGTCGTCGGCGGGTACCGAATCCGGATCGATGGCGGCGGCGGTCGGACCTGCGGTCAACTGGGTGTCCGCGGGGATGGTGCGTTTGACCAAAGCGAGTGCGATGGGCCCGAATTCGTAGTGGTCGACGACGGTGCCGAGTCGGCCGACGGCGCGACCGCCCGCGGTGACATCGATGCCGGTGGTCGGGCGTTCGTCGGCGGAACCGTCCAGGTGCAGCAGTACCAGGTGGCGCGGTGGTTTGCCGAGATTGTGCACCCGAGCCACCGTTTCCTGGCCGCGGTAGCAACCCTTGTCCAGGTGCACCGCGCCGTGCTCGTCGATGCCGCCGATCCAGCGGGCCTCGTGCGGGATGGTTCGTTCGTCGGTGTCCGAGCCGATCCTGGGACGCAGCGCCGCGACGCGCAGCGCCTCGAAGGCCCACATGCCAGCGGGTTCGGCGCCGGCGGCGGTGAGGCGGGCCCAGCGGTCGGCGAGTTGGTCGCGGGGGATCACCAGATCGAAGGAATCCGCGCTCGGCCACGGCATCCGGCGCAGGAAGCCGCCGTCCGGCAGCGGCACCGCTTCGTAGATGTCGGGCAGGGCGGCGATGCCGAGGGTTTCGGTCAGCTCATCCGCGCGCGGGCCGAGCAGGGTAAGCACCGCGTGGTCGGCGGCCTCGACCGGTTTCGCATCGGCCCAGAAGACCATCTTCGCCAGGAATTCCAGCAGTGCCGGTCCGCGCTCGGCCTCGGTATCGATCCACACCGTGCCGTCGAGGTCGGTGAGCACGAAGTGGTGCAGTATCCGTCCGTTGAGATCGAGGTCGAGACTTTCGGCCGAGCGGCCGTCGCCGAGGTTGGCGATGTGCTGGCTGGTAATGGTGTGCAGCCAGGTCAGCCGCTCGGCGCCGGTGATCTTCAGTACGAAGCGATGCGACCGGTCGACAATGGCAACCCGTTGTGCGGCGGCGCGCTGCTCGGTGAAGGGATCCCCGTAATGCCATGCGACGGCGGCATCCGGTGAACCGGCCGCTCCCGCAACGGCGCCCGGGACAGCGAGGATAGGACTGGGTGCGACGACCACGGACACGTGAACCACTCTAGGCGCGAACCGAAGGTGGTGGCGTGGGCGGGTGTTGCGCGAGGGGCGCAAACCGCATCGGTACCCAACTGTGTCATGGGGGCTTACAGAACTCGTTCATGATCTAGGCGCGGTCATCGAACACCGCCTACGCTCGACCCATGGTGGATCGAGTTCTTGTAACACTCGACGGCGCCGTCCAAGATCCGGACGCGCCGTTGTTGTTTGCCGACGACATCGGCGTGCTCCGCGGTGACGGCGTCTTCGAGTCGATTTTGGTTCGTGGCGGGACCGCGTGTGCGATCGAATTTCATCTAGGCCGGCTGCGGCGTTCGGCGCAGGCGCTCGATCTGCCCGAGCCCGAACTGGGGAAATGGCGAGACGCGGTCGAGACGGCGACGAAGGAATGGGGGACCGAGCGCGAGGGCCTACTGCGTTTGGTGCTCACCAGGGGCCGCGACACCGAGCAGGCGGCCCCGTCCAGCGTCACCTCGGGTGATCTCGCGGCCGCGGTGGCGGTGCCGACTTCCTATGTGCTCGTGCTCCCGGTACCGGAGCGGGTGCAGAAGGCGCGTACCGAGGGGGTCGCGGTGGTTTCG
The DNA here is from genome assembly GCF_040609795.1 of Nocardia sp. NPDC004604. Taxonomy (NCBI): domain Bacteria; kingdom Bacillati; phylum Actinomycetota; class Actinomycetes; order Mycobacteriales; family Nocardiaceae; genus Nocardia; species Nocardia sp. NPDC004604. The sequence goes on along the minus strand of NZ_JBEXLC010000099.1, from coordinate 15,683 downwards.
CTATCGCGCGGCATCTCGGTGGACCTGGCGCAAGCCGCGCCATGGCAGCTACTCGGTGCGAAGACGCTGTCCTATGCCACCAATATGGCGGCGCTGCGGTTCGCTCAGCGCATGGGCGCCGATGACGTGATCTTCACCAGCACGGAGAACCGGGTGCTGGAGGGACCGCGCTCAACGGTCGTCATCGCCAGGGACAACCACCTGATCACGCCGCCCGCGAAGAACGGTGTGCTGCCCGGGGTCACCCAGCGCGCGCTGTTCGCCGAGGCCGAGAAGGCAGGGTGGAAGTGCACCTATGAATCGTTGTTCACCGCCGATCTGCTGACCTGCGACAGCATTTGGCTGATGTCGAGCATTACCCTCGCGGCCCGGGTGAATTCGCTGGACGGACTGCGCATGATGGCGCCGGACAATGCGGCCGAGATCATCGAGTTGGTGGACCGAAGCGTGGAGCGGGCCGGGGCCATCGGCGATTGGTGAGTTCGACGGGCGGTGATCTTCGTCCTACTACGGCGTGTAGGAGTATGTGACGAGCTGGGAAAACGGGCCGTTGAGGGCGGTTGGCCTCGGTGTGTCGGGTCATAAGACCGCTTGATCGGCCCTTTTCCGGGCGTAGTCTTTACTACGTCATGTCGTAGATCGACAGGAGGTCGGTTTTGAGCGTCCTGGACTTATCCCGTTGGCAGTTCGGCATCACGACCGTCTATCACTTCATCTTCGTGCCATTGACGATCGGTCTGGCTCCGCTCGTGGCGGGCATGCAGACCGCTTGGGTGATCACCGGCAAGGACTACTGGTACCGGCTGACCAAATTCTTCGGGAAGCTGTTCCTGATCAACTTCGCGCTCGGTGTCGCAACCGGCATCGTGCAGGAGTTCCAGTTCGGTATGAACTGGAGCGAATACTCCCGTTTCGTCGGTGACGTCTTCGGCGCACCGCTCGCACTCGAGGCGCTCGTCGCGTTCTTTCTGGAGTCGACCTTCCTCGGTCTGTGGATCTTCGGTTGGACCCGGTTGCCCAAATTGCTGCACCTGGGCACGATTTGGCTCGTCGCGATCGGCGTGAACGCCTCCGCGTACTTCATCGTCGCGGCCAATTCGTTCATGCAGCATCCGGTCGGTGCCAAATACAACCCGGAGCGCGGCCGGGCCGAACTCACCAGCATCTGGGAAGTCCTGACGAATAACACGACGCTGGCGGCATTTCCGCATGTGATCGCCGGAGCCTTTCTCACCTCGGGCACCTTCGTCGTCGGCATCTGCGGCTGGTGGATGGTGCGCAATGCGCGCAGCGGTGACGAGACGAAAATCGCCGAGGCGCGCACGATGTGGCGTTCCGGCGGGCGCGCCGGCCTGTGGGTGATCGTGGTCGCCGGTGTCGCCCTGTTCTTCACCGGCGATGTGCAGGGCAAGCTCATGTTCGAACAGCAGCCGATGAAGATGGCCTCGGCGGAATCGCTGTGCAATACCGCGACCGATCCGGATTTCTCGGTACTGACCATCGGCACCCACAACAACTGCGACAGCGTGACGCACGTGCTCGAGGTGCCGTATGTGTTGCCGTACCTGGCCAAGGGCAAGTTCAGCGGGGTCACCCTGGACGGTGTCACCGATCTGCAGCAGGCGTACAACGCGAAATTCGGTCCGGGCGACTATCGGCCCAATCTGTTCGTCACCTACTGGTCCTTCCGCGCCATGATCGGCCTGTCGGCGGGGGCGATCCTGCTCTGGCTGGTCGGCCTGTGGCTGACCCGCGGCGGCCGGATCACCGATAAGCGCTGGTACTCGTGGCTGTGCCTGCTCGCCATCCCGACCCCGTTCCTGGCCAATAGCGCGGGCTGGGTCTTCACCGAAATGGGTAGGCAGCCTTGGGTTGTCGCGCCGAACCCGACCGGTGACCAACGGCTGCGGCTGATGGTGCAACAGGGCGTCTCCGACCACGTCTCGGGCACGGTGATCACCTCGCTGGTGGTCTTCACCCTGCTGTACGGCGCGCTCGCGGTGGTGTGGTTCTACCTGATGCGGCGCTACACCATCGCCGGACCGGAGGCCCCCGCGGCCGCCCGGCCCGAAGGTCGTGGGCCGGACGACACACAGGAAGGAGGCCGCCACCGTGCTGAAGACGTCGAGCAGCTTTCGTTCGCCTACTAAAGCGTGCCGAACAACTCGTTCGACACCACCCTTCTCGGGTGTCCCTCGCCATTGTCGGGCAAAGGTTCCTGCTTCAGCGAGCCCAGTTTCACCAGACCGGCAAGCGGACTGGCCAGCGCCGAGTTCTCCACAGGCTTTGTTGACCCGGCCTCCCGCTTGGAGGTCCGGAGCGCCGTTTCCGACGCACGACCACTGTACGGCGGGGCACCGACAAGTTTGTTCGAAATCTAGGAGCCGACGATGAATCTGCAACAGTTCTGGTTTCTGCTGATCGGCGTCCTGTTCACCGGCTACTTCGTGCTGGAGGGCTTCGACTTCGGGGTCGGCATGCTGATGCCGATTCTCGGCAAGGGCAGCGATACCCGACGGCGGGTGGTGCTCAATACGATCGGGCCGGTGTGGGACGGCAATGAGGTGTGGTTGCTGACCGCGGGCGGTGCGATGTTCGCTGCCTTTCCGGAGTGGTACGCGAGCCTGTTCTCCGGCTTCTATATCGCGCTGCTGCTGGTGCTCGTCGCGCTGATCGTGCGGGTCTGCGCCATCGAATACCGGAGCAAGATCGATGACCCGCGCTGGCGGGCCTGGTGCGATGCCGCGATCGGAATCGGCTCCTGGATACCGGCTTTGGCGTGGGGCTGGGTATTCGCCAATGTGGTGCACGGGGTGCCGCTGAACGAGAAGAAGCAGATCGCCGGTTCGGTATGGGATCTGCTCGGGCCGTACGCGCTGCTCGGCGGGCTGACGACCGGATTGCTGTTCGCGCTGCACGGTGCGGTCTTCCTGGTGCTGAAGACCGGCGGCGAGGTGCGCGACGATGCCGCGAAGACGGTGCGGTTGCTGCTGGTGCCGACGGCCGTCGTGGTCGGTGTATTCGGTGTGTGGACGCAGCTGGCCTACGGCTCCGGGTGGACCTGGATTCCCTTGGCGCTGGCCGTATTCGGACTGGTGCTCGCGGGTGCGGCGAGCTTCGCCGAACGCGATGGGTGGGCCTTCGTCGGCACCGCGGTCACCACCGCGGCGGCCACCGTGCTGCTGTTCGGGTCGCTGTATCCGAATGTGCTGCCCTCCACCATCAGCGACCTGTTCAACCTGACCATCGACAACGCCTCCTCGACGCCGTACACGCTGAAGGTGATGAGCTGGGCGGCCGTGATCGTCACGCCGGTGGTGCTCGGCTACCAGGGTTGGACATATTGGGTATTCCGCAAACGGATTACCGTCGAGCAGATTCCGGCGCCGATCGGTCTGCCGTTGGAAACCGGCAAGGACTGACCATGGCCCGCCCGCCCGTCGATCCCCGGCTGTGGAGGTACGCGCGCTCCGCCCGGCGCTACCTGGTGCTGAGTGTGGCGCTGTCGCTGGTGATCACGGGCTCGATCGTGGCTACCGCGGTCGCGGTGGCGCGGGTGCTGGCCGGGGTGATCACCGACCCCGGTCGGCGCTCCTTGGGCACGTGGACATTCGAGTTGATCGTGCTCACGGTCGCCATCGGCGGTCGGGTGCTGGCCACCTGGGTGCAGTCCCGGCTCGCGCACCGTGCGGGGGCGACGGTGGTGGCGGAACTGGAGACCGCCGTGCTGGCCGCCGGTGCCCGCTTGGCACCGCGCGAACTCGAAACTCGTCGAACCGAACTCGCGGTGGTGGTGAGCACCGGACTTACCGGGCTGCGGGCGTATCTCACCGGATATCTTCCCGCCTTGCTGCTCGCCTGTTCGGTACCTCCGATCGTGCTGGTGGTCATCGCATTCCACGATCCGATCTCCGGTGCCATCGCGGTGGTCACCCTGCCGCTGATCCCGATCTTCATGGTTCTCATCGGCCTGCTCACCCAGGGACGCGCCGAAGCCACCCTCGCCGCGACCACCCGACTATCGGATCAACTGCTCGACCTCTTCGCCGGTATGCCGACGCTGCGTGCGCTCGGCCGGGAAGGGGGCGTCGATGCCGCCGCGCCGAACGGTTCGCGGATGCGTTCGATGGAACACCGGGTGCGCGAGCTCGGCGATGCGTTGCGGCACCGCACCATGCGCGCACTGCGGATCGCGTTCCTGTCATCGATGGTGCTCGAGTTGCTCGCCACACTGAGCGTCGCGCTGATCGCGGTCTCGATCGGCCTGCGGCTGGTCTACGGCGAGATGAGCCTTTACGCCGGGCTGGTGGCGCTCATCCTGGCGCCGGAGGTGTATCTGCCGCTGCGGATGGTCGGTGAGCGTTTTCATGCGGCACAGGACGGCATGGCCGCCGCGGACAAAGCTTTCGCGGTCTTGGAGCCGGAATCCGCTGCTGTCGAGCGTGACTCGTCCCGAGCTGACGAGCTGGCCGAATCCATCGGTGGTGGTGACGCATCTGCCGTGCAGGCAGGCCGGTCCACCCGCGACGGTGAATCCGTCGAAAGCTCGCGGCATGCAGGAATTCACGGCGAGGGCACCGCGCCGATGGGGCCTGCCGGTGGCCGCGGTCCCGCTGCACCCACTGACGATGATGCTGCCTACGAATTCGCGGGGATTATCGAGGTACGCGATCTTGCGGTGCGTGCCAGAGACGGTTTCGCGCCCGCTGGGCTCACTGCGATGCTTCGTCCCACGGCAATGACCGTGCTGACCGGTCCGAACGGGAGCGGTAAATCGACTGCACTGCAAGCGATCCTGGGGTTGATCACCCCGGACCGGGGATCGGTGCTGCTGGACGGCACCGATGTGCGCGAACTGGATCAGGAACTCTGGTGGTCCAGGGTGGCCTGGCTGCCCCAGCGTCCGGTCCTGGTGCCGGGCACACTGCGCGAAAACCTCGAACTGCTCGGGACGCGCACGCCCGAGCACACCGTCAAGGGCGCGTCCCGAGTCATTGATGAACTCGAAGCCGCCTGTATTGCAACCGGATTCGACGCGGTCCTGGACGAGCTGCCACAGGGCTGGGACACGGTGGTCGGCGCGGGCGGCGTCGGCCTATCGCTGGGCCAGCGCCAACGCCTCGCCCTCACCAGGGTGCTCGCCGCCGACCGCCCCGTCCTGCTCCTGGACGAACCGACCGCGCATCTCGACCCTGCCAGTGAGGCCGCGGTCCTCACCGCCCTCCAGCAACGAGCCCGCGCGGGTGCCACCGTAATCGTCATCGGCCACCGCCCGTCCGTCCTCGCCGCCGCCGACCACATCGTTCGCGTCCAGGCCCGAACCACCGAACCACAGGCGGTACCGCGATGAGCCGACGAACACCGAACAGGTTGTGCTGGCGAACGTCGAGAGACCTCCGCCATGAGGTGGCGCAGCGGGCGGGCCGGGGACACCGCGGCTGGTCTGTCGAGGTGGTCGGCCGATGAGTATCGGAATGGGTGGCCAGGGAAGTGCGTCGGTGCCGAGCGAATCTGTGCACCGCACGGTCGTCGCGGATCTGCGCCGCATGTGGGCTCTGCTCGATTTGTCCCCGTGGCGGATCGCGGTGGCCATCGGCTGGGGTGTGCTCGCGCTCGGCAGCGGACTCGGACTGGCGGCACTGGCCGCGTGGTTGATCGCGCGCGCTTGGCAGATGCCTCCGGTCCTCGATCTGAGCGTCGCCGTCGTCGCCGTCCGCGCACTCGGCATCTCCCGCGGCCTCTGCCGCTACCTGGAACGCCTCGCCACCCATGACGTCGCCCTACGCGCGATGACAATGGCACGGACCACCGTCTATCGCACCCTCGCGCACTCCGATGTCTGGATGCGGCGCGCCATGCTCGGTGCGCGTTCGGACGGGCGGCGGGATTCAGGGACGGGCTCGGCGGGCGCCACCTCGTTGCGGCGCGGGGATCTCCTGGTTCGAATCGGCAGTGATATCGACGATCTCGGTGCGGTGGTGGTCCGGGTCTTCGTGCCGATCGCGGTCGCGATCGTGCTGTCGTCGGCGGCAATCGGGCTATTGGCCACCATTTCCATTGGTGCGGCGGCGATTCTGGCGGTATCGCTGGCCATTGCCGGGATCGTCGCGCCGTGGTTGTCAGGGTGGGCCGCGCGCGCGGCCGAGCGTGCGGTGCGCGCCGACCGTGCCGAATTCACCGCCCAGGCCCTCACCGTCCTCGACCACGCGGCCGAACTCCGCGTGGCGGGCAAATTGGACGCCGCGCTGGCGGCCGCGGAACGGGCCGGGCGGCGTGCGGTCGCCGCGGAGGATTCCGCGGCCGCACGCAGCGCCTGGGCCGCCGCTGCGACGCCACTGTCGACCGGAGTGAGCGTCCTCGGTGCCCTGCTGGTCGGCATTGCCAGTTACGGCCCGCACGGCGGCGATCCGGGCGCAATGACACCGATGGCCCTTACCGTCCTCGTCCTGCTCCCGCTTTCGGCCTTCGAAGCCGTCGCCGCCCTGCCCGCCGCGGCCCAATCCCTCACCACCGCCCGCGCTGCCCTGCACCGCCTGTCCGCCCTCATCCCCACTGCCCCCCGTTCGTCCGGCGACACCGACCTTCATGACGGAGATGCGCGAGATTCCCTGCCGACCGAGCGGACCGGTGGTGTCTCCGGCGGCGTGAGCGGAGACGGCCTGCCGGACCGATCCGATAGCCACGGTGCTCGCGCGGGCACCGGCAGTGCGCGAGATGTGTTGCCGGAGAATCTGCCCGGTCGCCCGGATGGGCGGCGGATCGCCGTTATCGGGCCCAGCGGTGCGGGGAAGACGACATTGCTGATGGCATGGGCCGGGTTGTTCGGTGTGCCCGAACCCGGGGTGACGTTCTTTGCCGAGGACGCACATATTTTCGGCACTACGGTGCTCGAGAACTTGCGAGTTGCGCGCGGGGATCTGACTGCGGCGGAGGCCGAAAAGGCTTTGCACGCGGTTGGTCTCGGGGAATGGGTGGCGTCGCTGCCGGACGGTGTAGATACCGATCTCGTGGGCGGTGCCGCGGCGGTGTCGGGCGGGCAGCGTCGTCGAATCCTGCTCGCGCGTGCGCTCATTTCGCCCGCGCGGGTGCTACTGCTCGACGAGCCGACCGAACATCTCGAGGCGGCGGCAGGTGCTCGGCTGCTGCGCGATCTGCTCGATATCGATAGCGGGCTGGTCGAACCCGACCGAATCGTGGTTGTCGTCACCCATCAGCTGCCGCCGGACCACCGCGCCGACGCGGTGCTGCACGTCGACGCATCGGGCCAGGTCACGATTGATTTTCCGGGCTCGGGACCGCGGCGGGCGGCCTGCGATTCCGCCAACCGAGAAATTCCGTTGCCGAGCCACTGACTCGTGGCTAGATTCGTTCGTACACAAGGAAGGAGGTGGTTCGAAGAATGTATGTTCATAGGACTCGTGAGGTGGCTGTCCGCTAGCGCCACCGCTGCAACGGATCTCCGTTCGCGCGAGCGCTGAGCGAATCCCAGGCAGCCACCCGGCCCCCGAGCTACCGGTCTTGTCCGACCGGGACCCATGCAGGCTTCACCGCCAGCAGGGTATGGCTCGGGGGCCGTTCCTTTTTCGGGACGATCGCACCAGGCGGTAGAGTCCGGCGACTGGTTCGATACGAGGGGTAGCTGATGCCATCGGAGGGACTCGCAGCAGTGGTCGGTCGCCGTATCAGTGCGATCCGCCGCATGTTCTACGTACACGGCACTGACGTCGACCGCACCGAAGGCCCCATCGAATTGACCTTCGACGACGGTTCGGTGCTGCTACTGGACGCCGGAACCGACGGCGAAGAACTCCGCGTCGCCACAACACCCTGGCGCGACCCCTTCGCGGGCCTCACCGAGCCCGAATACATCGACTACGTCGCGGAATCCGGAAAGTACACCGCCTTCGACGTCGGCGCGGAACCCCCGTACTCGGACCTGCTCGGCTGCCGAATCGCCGCCGTCGCCGAATCCCGCCTGCACGACGACCGCCTGCGCGCCGCCATCCTCGACGTGAACGGCTCCAAACTCGCCGTCGAAACCCTCGCCGACGAACTCCTGGTCACCTGGAACCCGATCTGATTCGCCGAAGATCAGCGTCCCGTTCCCGATCGATATCGACCTGACATCGATCGGGCAGCGCGGCTAACCGATGTAGCGCCCCAAACGGGCCGAGAGGCGGGGCTCCAACGGGCCGTCGGCAACGACCCGCTCCTCGACGTAAGCCAGGTCACCACCTTCGACAATGCCGTACAGGCGCTTGGCGCCGCCGACGACAATGCCGGACTGGCTGCGGATGACGACATCGGTGGCCAATTCCCAGGAGGACTGGGTCAGTGCGGTGCCGTAGAAGAGTTCGACGATCCCGGTGCTGTGGGTCAGCAGCAGTTCGATGACTTCGTCATCGCCGTCGATGCCGACGCGCCAGAAGCCGCTCTCGCGCAGATCCGGACCGCCATAGGAACCGTCGGATTCGATGACCCAGGAACGCGAGTCCCAGGACAGATAGTCACCACCGTCGTGGGAGACGATGATCTGCTGGCCGAAGCGGTAGTCGCCGCGTTCGGGATCGTTGCCCTCGCCCTCACCGCGCCACACGCCGACCATGGGCAGCAGCGCGAGCATCGATGAACTCAGATCCGGGCCGAGTCGCAGATTCGCGGTGTCCTCGGGTAGCGGCAGATCCGGAAGCACCGGAATATTGCGCACCCCGGTCGATTTCGCCCGCTCGGCCGCCTCGGCCACGGCCTCGTCGCCACTGCGGCGAGCCGACGGCTCGGCAGGACCGTTGCCGTTCATTTGTTCACTCGCTCGCTCGGCCGGGTTGGAACCTTCGCTCGCGAGTTCACTCATGATTCGGTGAACAGCCGGTAGAAGACGTACAGGCCGAACCAGCCGATCAGAACGGCCACGGCCACCAGCAGAATTTCGAAGAAGAGGACCACATTTGGAGTCTAACGAGTTGCGTCCCGACCAGCACAACGGCCCCGTTACTTCCTGGTGATCCAGGAAACAACGGGGCCGTTTGCGGTATTCGCTACTTGGCGACGGCCACGTCGACGGCGTGGATGCCCGCGCCCTCCGGACGGACCTCGGCCGAGCCATTGCCCGACGAGGAGAGCGCCCGCACGGTCCACGCGCCCGGCGCCGCGAAGAAGCGGAAATCGCCGGTGCCCGAGGCGACGACCTCGGCGGTGAAGTCACCGTTGCCGTCGAGCAGGCGCACGAACGCGCCGCCGACGGGCTGACCGTCCGAACTCAGCACACGGCCGGTGATGACCGTTTCCTTCTCGACGTCGACTCCGGCCGGAATGGCCTGGCCCTGGGTGGGTGCTGCGCACATGTGATTACTCTCCCAACTCGATCGGTGCACCGACGAGCGAGCCGTATTCGGTCCAGCTGCCGTCGTAGTTCTTGACATTCTGGTGGCCCAGCAGCTCCTGCAGCACGAACCAGGTGTGCGAGGAACGCTCGCCGATGCGGCAGTAGGCGATGGTGTCCTTGGACCCGTCCAGCCCGGCCTCGCCGTAGATCTCGGCCAGCTCGGCGTCGGACTTGAAGGTGCCGTCCTCGTTCGCGGCCTTGCTCCACGGCACGTTGATGGCGCCGGGGATGTGGCCGGGACGCTGGCTCTGCTCCTGCGGCAGGTGCGCGGGCGCCAGGATCTTGCCGGAGAACTCGTCAGGGGAGCGCACGTCGACCAGGTTCTTGGCGCCGATGGCGGCGATGACCTCGTCACGGAAGGCACGGATGGTCAGGTCGGGGGCGGCGGCCTTGTACTGGGTGGCAGGGCGAACCACGGCCTCGCGGGACAGCGGACGACCGTCGAGCTCCCACTTCTTGCGGCCGCCGTCGACCAGCTTGACGTTGTTGTGGCCGTACAACTTGAAGTACCAGTAGGCGTACGCAGCGAACCAGTTGTTGTTGCCGCCGTAGAGCACGACCTCGTCGTCGTTCGCGATGCCGCGCGCCGAGAGCAGATCGGAGAACTGCTCCTGGTTCACGAAGTCGCGACGAACCTGATCCTGCAGGTCCTTCTTCCAGTCGAGCCGGACGGCACCCTCGATGTGACCGCCGTCATAGGCGGAGGTGTCCTCATCGACCTCGACGAAGACGATGCCGGGGGCGTTGAGGTTCTCTTCGGCCCAGTCAACAGAGACCAGGACATCGGAGCGGGCCATGTTGTTCCTTTCGGGATGGTGACTTGCAGGGTCAGTTCGCCGGGGACGGGTTCCGGCGGAGGCGGGCGACCAGCGGATAGATCCGGCAGCCCAGGCAGATCCCGAACGCCGCATTCAAGAACGCCGCGAACAGGGCGAAGCCGACGAAAACCGCGCCGACGACGGTAGAACCCGCCAGGAAACCCAGCAGGCCGACGGCACTGAAGACCAGGCCGAGTAATTGGGCGAACCGCAGCGGGGCCACGGGTTCGGTTTCGACGGTCGGACCGATGCGCGGCGCAATGAACGACGCGAAGATCCGGCCGTAGGGGTGCCGCCGCGGTCCATTGGCCGCGCCGATCGCGAAGACCACGGCCTGCAGACCGATGAGCACCGCGGCGACCGGCGTTGAAACGGCGGCGGCGAGCAGGACCAGGACCAGCACGCCGGTGGTCACCCAGGCGGCGAACCGCGGCCCGCGAACATCTACAACGGGAATTCCGGTTTCAACGATTGTGTTTCGAGAAATCGTGGACATTGTGCGTACTCCTGCGCTGAATGGTGCTGTTGGCGGGAAAAATGCCAGTTCGTCGGGGGGATCGAGAGATCACTCGCACGACGGACGCAGGTCGGCATCAGAATTCTGACGGAGCCGACCGCTCAGCCACACAGGCAGCAACAACCACCGAGGCGACACAGATCAACTGTGCGGCGTCGGGTGAGCATCAGCTCGTGGTTGGCTTGCACGCAGAGGAGTTTACCTGGTTCCGACGGAGAATTGGACCCGGGGTCGGTCACAGTTGCTATGAACCCTTGTCACGCCCGGTTTTTCCACCGTCAGTAGCTATCCGCCGATGTTTATCCGACGGTCAGCGGTGCCAGTGCGGTCCGCAGATCGGCGGACTTGGGGACGCCGGAGATCCGGAATCGTTCCCGCCCTTCGACATCGAAGACAAAGGTGGTCGGCAGCGAGAGCACGTTGAGTTCCTTGGCCAGCGCGGGCTCGGCATCGATATCGATCTCGATATCCAGCGGCGGGCGCGGCGATCCGGCCAGATCCTCGGTCACCCCCGCGACCACCTTGCGCACGGCGGCGCACGGTCCGCACCAGTCGGCGGAGAAGTGCAGCACCGCAGGACCGGAACTGTCGACCCCAACCGAGGTCAGCAGTTCGGTGCGTGCCGATTCCGCGGTCGTCTCGGTCTCGCTCGCGCGCATTTTGCCGTCGCGCCGTCGCAATGCAAAGCCGACCGCGATCGCGGCCGAAATCATCACCAGCAGAATTGTGATTTGAATCATGGTCGACGCAATCTGTCCAGATCGATGGTCACGTTCTCGGCCTTACCCTCGATGACGATCTGCCCACCCGTTGCATAAACCTTGGTCGGCCGCAGCCCGAACGGCAGTTCGTTGGTATCGATGGTGCGGGTGAACTGCTCGAGTATCTTCGGGCGTTCGGCATCGGTGACGACCGCGGTCGTCGTGACGTCGCCCGTGCCGCGGTAGATACTGGTCGCGATGATCTTGATCTGATCGCCGTCGACCCGCAGGTCCGCCGTCACGCTCACATTGTCACCGCCGAGCGGTGCACCGGGCTTGCTCGGCGTCTTGCCCGGCATGGTGCCGGCGAGCAGGAGCTGACCCCCGGTGGTCATTCCGGATCCGCCCGACCCGCCCGTTCCGTCGGATTTGTCCCCCGGTGCCGAATGCACTTGCAGGTCGGGGATTTTGAACAGGCGACCGAGTTCGGTGGGCTCGAGCCGCATCGATCCCTCGACCCGATCCACCGGTACCGCACGCACATTCCCGTCGGTGAGATCGCCGACCGAAAGGTGTGCGCCGGTCAGCATCGCTCCGACCGAAATCTCACCCGGGATATCGGGACGCATGACGTGCGCGCGGACTTCGACACTCTGGTACCGGCCGCCGAACGCCTGGGTAAGAAATGGGAACCCATAAATGATCACGTCGGGATCCGCACTGAGATCGGCACCGACGCGCAGCGCGCGTGACACGCGGTACTCCGAGTAGGCGGCGACGCCGAAATCGATGACTACCGCCAGTCCTGCGAGGCACAGCAGCCCGATAATCAGCTTCCGCATGCAGGCCACAGTAATAGCAGGGCCGGTCGTGGGCCGTCGCCAGCCCGGGCCAGATGGGGCAGTGGTCTACTCGGCGGTACGTTTCGGGTATCGAATGTCGCCCTCGAGGTGCCACACTGACCCCGGATGGCGAGGTCATCGGTGTTTACGCGCTAATCTTGCATCCGAATTACCTGTGATCAGCGACGTGGCCCCGGCGGTGTGGCTGTTGCCCGGAGCTATGAGATGGGAGGAGGGCTTGTGGAGCTGCTCCTGCTGACCTCCGACCCCAACCCCGAGTCGGTACTGCCCGCTCTGTCGCTGCTGGCGCACAATGTGCGCCCGGCGCCGACCGAGGTGGCGTCCCTGCTGGAGGCGGGGACCGCGGATGTCGCGCTTGTCGACGCGCGTACCGATCTGGCCGCGGCCCGCGGCCTGTGCCGACTGCTCGGCAGCACCGGTTCCTCGGTGCCGGTGGTCGCCGTGCTCACCGAGGGCGGGCTGGTCGCCGTCAATGCCGACTGGGGCCTGGACGACATCCTGCTGCCCGGCACCGGACCGGCCGAATTGGACGCCCGACTGCGGCTGCTGGTCGGCCGCAACGGCGGTGTGGCGAGCCCGGAGAACACCGGCAAGATCACCCTCGGTGAACTGGTGATCGATGAGGGCACCTACACGGCGCGGCTGCGCGGTCGCCCGCTCGACCTCACCTATAAGGAATTCGAACTCCTCAAATACCTCGCGCAGCACGCGGGCCGGGTCTTCACCCGCGCCCAGCTGCTGCAGGAGGTCTGGGGCTATGACTTCTTCGGTGGCACCCGCACGGTCGATGTGCACGTGCGACGCCTGCGCGCCAAACTCGGCAGCGAATACGAATCGCTGATCGGCACCGTTCGCAATGTCGGCTACAAGGCCGTCCGCCCCGCCCGCGCCGCCAGCAAAGGCGAGTCCGTCACCTTCCCCGACGACGAAGCCGCCGAGGGCACCGATGGCTCCCAGTCGGTGACGGTCAACGGCTCCGTTCAATAGCGGACGATCGGAATTACCTACCGGGCTCGCGCGTTCGCTGCGGTGACGGGGCGGTACGACGAGGGAGACGTGACTCATGGGTGAGACGACACTGCGGTGGAGCCAGCGGCTCGACGCCGAGGCGGCGCGCGCGGTGCGCGAACTGCTCGCGCGGGCGGCCGCGGCCGATGGTGTCGCGCCGGTCTCCGAACAGGCGGTGCTCTCGCTGACCGCGGCCGATTCCGAGGTCGAGCACTTGGTCGCGGTGCGTGACGATGTCATCGCCGGTTACGCGAATCTCGTTGCGGCACATGGCGAACACCCCGCAATGGCGGAGGTCGCCGTCGATCCCGCCGCCCGCGGCAATGGCATCGGGGCGGAATTGGTCAGCGCCGCATTGGAAAGGGGCGGACCGGGAGCTCGGGTGTGGGCGCACGGTGATCGGCCCGCAGCCAAGGCGCTCGCGACCCGACTCGGACTGCGCACCGCACGCGAGCTTTGGCAGATGCGGCGCACATTGGCAACACCAGAGCTACCCGAGTTGGCGGTACCGGATGGCATTGCGCTGCGGACCTACGAAGGCCCGGCCGACGATGCCGAACTACTGCGCGTCAACAGCGCGGCCTTCGCCTGGCATCCGGAGCAGGGTGGCTGGACCGAACGCGATATCGAGGTGCGGCGCGCGGAGTCCTGGTTCGACCCGAAAGGGCTGCTCATCGCGGTGGATCCGGCCGATCCGGACCGCGTCCTCGGATTCCATTGGACCAAAGTGCATTACGAACAGAGCCCGCCGATCGGCGAGGTCTATGTGGTCGGTATCGATCCGGTCGCGCAGGGTCGGGGGCTGGGCCGTCTGCTCACCCTCGCTGGCCTGCACTACCTGCGGGAACGGGATCTCGCGGAGGTGCTGCTCTACACCGAGGCGGATAACGCCGCGGCGGTGCACACCTACACTCGACTCGGCTTCGCTCCGGCACACATCGACGTCGCGTATTCGGCCCGTGACTGAATAACAAGCGGCTCGCCGGGGTTACTCGAGTAACACTGGGGCAAATGTCACACAAAACGTGCCTGATCGCGCCGGGGTGTTCACCCTGTGTTCACTCAGCTTGGTCCAACTGTCAACCGAGCGACCTTACGTTACATACGGGCGGCGCAGTTGCCGCCTGGTGCGCAAGTTCCCCGCGAACGGCACCACGAAACCCGCCCGGGCCGGTGAGGGACCGGGCGTGTCGAACGCGATTCCCGGAGGAATAGTGAACCTCAAGCGCAGCAGCGCCATGATCGGTGTGCTGGCGGCCGTCGCCATGCCCCTGGCCGCCTGTGGCAGTGATGACAACTCGACCAGCGGCGACAGCAGCAACGTCGCCAAGGTCGACGTCGCCTGCGGTGGCAAGAAGGCCCTCAAGGCCAGCGGCTCCTCGGCGCAGAAGAACGCCATGGAGCGCTTCATCGCCGCCTACGAGGGCAACTGCAGCGGCCAGACCCTGAACTACACCTCCAGCGGTTCGGGCGCCGGTGTCAACGAATTCCTCGGTGGCCAGACCGATTTCGCCGGTTCCGACTCGCCGCTGAGCGACAAGAAGGGTGAGCCCGCCAAGGCGCAGGAGCGCTGCGGTGCCCCGGCTTGGAACCTGCCGACCGTCTTCGGCCCCATCGCGGTCACCTACAACATCGACGGCGTGAGCGACCTCGTGCTCGACGGCCCGACCCTGGCCAAGGTCTTCACCGGCGCCATCACCTCCTGGGATGCCCCCGAGGTCAAGGCACTGAACCCGAAGGCCACCCTGCCGTCCGGCCCCATCGCGGTGATCTTCCGTTCCGACGAGTCGGGCACCACCGACAACTTCCAGCTCTACCTCGACGCCGCCTCCGACGGCGCGTGGGGCAAGGGCGCCGGCAAGACCTTCAACGGCGGTGTCGGTGAGGGCGCCAAGGGCAACGAGGGCACCTCGGCCGCCATCAAGAGCACCAAGAACTCGATCACCTACAACGAGTGGTCCTTCGCCAAGGCGCAGAACCTGGCGATCGCGCAGATCGTCACCTCGGCCTCCAAGGACCCGGTCAAGCTGACCCCGGAGTCCGCGGCCAAGGCCGTCGACAGCGTGAAGATCAAGGGTGAGGGCAACGACCTGGTGCTCGACACCTCGTCGTTCTACAAGCCGACCGCGGCCGGTGCCTACCCGATCATCCTGCCGACGTACGAGATCGTCTGCTCGAAGTACGCCGACGCCGACACCTCCAAGGCGGTCAAGGCATTCCTGACCTCGGCCGTCAACAACGGCCAGAAGGGTCTGGACACCGCGGGCTACGTCTCGATCCCGGACAAGTTCAAGACCAAGCTGACCACCGCCATCGCCGCCATCAACTGATAGCCGCCACGCCATGACCGTGCACCCTGAGGTGACCGCCGCGGGCCAGTCGGACTCGACTGGC